>JAYELB010000390.1:0-7296 GCA_034717055.1 Methanobacteriota archaeon | reverse complement strand
TCAGAAGAGGTGTGGCATTGTGGATGGATTTGGGATTTACCGGATTCGAAAAGGATTATCCCGATACACTTGTCATAATACCAAAGAAGAAGCCAAAAGGGAAAGAATTAACCGATGATGCGAAGGCGTGGAATCGCATTGTCAGCAGTTTCAGAGTCCTTGTAGAGCACGCTATAGGGGGTGTTAAGCGATTCAGGATAGTTTCTGATAAGTTTCGCAACAAGTCTAATCTATTATTATGCGTATTTGCATTTCCATGATTCTATATTAACAACGTAGAATTATTACATAATGTAAAAGCCCCTCTATATTGCAAGGAGTTTCATCGCACAAATGCTCGCCCCTGTATCTCAGTGTCTTTAGAACCAACGCATATAGTCATGTGGATAATGATATTTAAACATTTCGAGACTTGGGGCTGTCAACTTCTTGTCGCACGCGAATTTTACGAATGTTCGAACACGTGCACACCACCATAAAATCAGAGTGTTTTTACTGAAGTTTTCGATTGTGCCATCGGAAAGTTTCGAAAACAGAACCGTAACCGCTAAGTTGCATCAGAAAATTTTTTAACCGCTGTAGTCTGTCATCTTCCTGATGCGAAACAATTTCGGCATACAACTCGGCGACATCATCCGGACCCGTATTCGCTGTAATTATAGTTATGACGGTCTACAGTTTCCTGCGGTTCCTCTTCAGCATAGCACAGACAATAATTGTTGTGATATTAATATACGCCGCATACAAAATTATCAGAGCGATTCTGTGACGACATCTTTATATGATCTGATCCCTGTTATGGGGTTATGGGCTTATTCAAACGGATGGAACTTGTGGTAAAATCCAAGGCAAATAAACTTCTTGATCGATACGAGGATCCAAGAGAGACGCTTGATTACTCGTATCAGAAACAATTAGAACTCCTTCAGCAGGTGAAACGTAGCACAGCCACCGTCATCACAGCAAAGAAACGACTTGAACTCCAGAGAGTGAAGCTGCAACAGAACATCCGGAAACTAGATTCCCAGGCAAAAGACTCAGTTAATGCTGGCAGGGATGATCTTGCACGACTAGTGCTCGAACGGAAGGCGAACAATATGATCGAGATCGAAAATCTCGCCGTGCAGATACAGGAGCAGGAGCTAGAGCAGGAGAAACTAATTAACACCGAAAAGAAGCTTTCTGCAAAGATAAATGCATTTCGGACGAAGAAGGAGACGATAAAAGCACAGTACACCGCTGCTGAAGCGCAGGTGAAAGTGAAGGAGGCAGTCACCGGGATCTCCGAAGAGATGGCGGATGTAGGGTTTGCGATCGATCGTGCGGAAGAGAAGACCGAGAATATGCGTGCAAAGTCTGCCGCTCTTGATGAGATGGTCGAACTCGGGGCTCTCGATGAGGTCGGGGGGGAGGACGATATCGAACGGGAACTTAGGAAGGTGAAGACCACGACAGGCGTGGATGATGAACTTGCAAAACTGAAAGCGGAGATGGAAAAATGATCATAAGAGTCGTTACTGAGGGTCAGTATGATGTGAGCGATTCCCTGCTGGACGAGTTGAACAAACTCGACAACGAGATCGTGGAATTGCTTAAGTCCAGTGATGAAACAAAGTTTAGAGATGTGCTTAAGGAATTCATATCGATGATACGGGAGAACGGGAAGCCGCTTGACACGGACGTCATTGTAGAATCAGATCTGATTGTTCCGCCGGACGATCTCACGCTTTCAGAGGCTTTGAATATATTCAGCGGAGATGGAATCATACCGGATTGAAATCCGGATCTGAGCGGTCCGCATAGGGATTTCAGTCTCGTGACCGATTGATTTGAGATGTGCTAAAAATGAAGAGCAGACCCGGATTGGAAGCCTTGATAACCATTGTCGGGTCTTTGGTACCTCGCGTTGCAGTGACCAAAACCCCGAAGACTTTTGATATTTTCGAAATAAAGTGGGACCAGTATCAATTCGAGGAATAACTGAGGCGGCGTATGGGCAAATTCGGACTTACGATATCTGAGAGAATTGAGTAAGATTATCGAGTTCGGACGATGTCCCTGCATGGGAGCGAAGCGATATGGCCTGAAATGTGAGACCTTTGATAATCTCTGGGTTTACACAACTTCCGGATACAACCAGGAAAGGCAAGTTCAAGCTTGGGCGGAAGACTTCGCGCAAGAAGTTCAGACAGGAGATGGGAGATGAATATGTGGCTGAAGCGTATCCGAAATCTTGCCCAACTGAAAGAATGGTGGAGGGTGCCGGAACTAAAGCTGCTCGGACATTACCGATACTACGAAAGTGAGCGGGAATATGCGATCGTTGCAGAACTTCTACCACCATGTCGTGAGACTCGCTTTCAAATGGATCAATCGTCGCAGCCAGAGGAAAAGCTACAACTGGGCTAAGTTCAACCGTTTTCTGCAATTTAACCCACTCCCAAAAGTCCGAAGGCATATCAATCGCTATACACCTGGATCTGTAGAGGATGCGCTTCAGAAGCCGGATGAGGGGAATCTAAGTCCGGTTCTGTGAGGGGGCTCATAGTAACCTCGGGGCCATTACCCCAAACAAGAGGTGCGCTATGGACCCTACTTGACATTTTCACAAGATTTCTGTGTTAATCTTGTGTAATCTCGTGGTTTTACATGCTAATATTCACGCAATTTGAGATAAGTACTAGCAAAGTTATCTGATGGCACTCCACATCCACGACATTAGTACAATTTGCTTATTCGTGCCATTCAGATCCTTTTGCTGATTTTATCACGGATGGATAGATGGGCGGATGATACGAATTTTAACAGGTTATTTTTTGGCAAGCCCTACGTGGTAGGAACCACAAGAACATATGGATCCCATTTCCAGAAGATACTAAAAGTCTCCCGTATTCGGCATGCCACTTATCGACAGTCTATTGGGGGCGGGGTGACAAAAAGGAACAAAAACGGGATTAATTTAGTGGGGCCGGATGAACGTCTTTTTATCATCTCAGGCTACAGCTATATAGCGTCAGCCACCGCCTGCAGGATCATGAGCGCATCCAGTGATGTGACCTGTCCATTATCGTTTACGTCCGCAGCAGGATCAACATCGATACCGGAAGCCATCTGCAAAACAAGTAACGCATCCACAGTCGAGAGCATTCCATCATGATTGACATCACCAAGTGCCGGAAGTTCCGCTGATACGTAGAATCCATTAATCACGGTATGGGATATGCTGTTTCCGGAAGAATCTGCCGCATTAGCCATTATAGAGACATAAGAACCGTTTAAATCAACGATATTGACCATCCATTCGTTTCCATTGATTTGCATTATGCTGGCTTCGTCCCACGTGCTTCCATTATTTATCGAATATTTCAAGTCCACTGAAGATATTGAAGTTTCATCATTTACCGTCAAATTAAGTTTCACATTGCCACCTGTAACGCAATTGTACATATCCGAATCGACCACACTTATTGTAATGTTCGGCGGACGATAATCGCTTGTCGGATCAGCGGTGAAACCCAGTTCTGTTTTTGTATGGGTTGATAGATTCGGACTGCTGTTTCCATATACAACCACATCGAATCTTGGCATCCCACTGAAATATACGTATTCTTGGAAATAATGCTGGACGCTTTCGTGATCCCGGATTGTTTCTCCATCCTTTATTATCGTTAGATTGCCTGACACATCACAAGAGTAATTTGCGAATCTGTTTTCAAATACGTCTTCTGAAACATAGCCATATATCTCCAGATATCCGTTTTCCATATATATTTCAGCACCTGATTTCAGTGGGTGTCCACCTAATGCGAAGTGTGTTTCCGTTCCGGCAGGATATTTTTGGTTTGTATAATAGTTCCAATTCGGATATGTTTCATTCCACCATTCCGTGTATTGTTCATACCCTCCAAAATAAGATATCGGCTCTGGCGACAGCCATTCAACCCTGCTCTGTGGCGTATTCATTCTGCGAACATAGGCGATCGAAAACAGCATATCCGGATGCCATACATGGTACCAACACGACGCAAGTTCCGGCTCCAGCGCTACTTTATAATCTGTGGTTCTTTCAACCAGATGATCGTAATCAGCAACGAACGTCACATCTTCTGTCACACTCGAAAGATTGTATAGTATCTTATGCCACTCGGGTGTATTTATCAGCCAGGTATCACTTCCATTGTAATACGCTTCTGGATAGTAACTATAACTAAATATACTCTTAAACGAATTTGTTGGCGTTATATATGTTTTTGTTTCATCGGTATAGCCGCGTGAGCTGCCAAAACCAACACCAATATTCGCGCCATAATAGCACACACAATCGTATTTCTCTGACATTATCTGTTCTGCTTTATTGCAATCAAAGTCGATAATTTTTGCATCCCTTTCATCCAGTGCGATGTTCATATCTACTTCGATCGAAATGTTCTCTTTAATCGTGTAGACTGACGCCCCTGGAACATCCCCTCCGCCGCTGATGATATTGTATATACCATTTGGAAGACGGAACATAACAGTTCCATTCTCATCAGTTACCCCATCTGCCATCCATCCATCTTTGGTGTCCGAGAACACCATGACCAGATCACCGGATGCTGGAGACCCTGTCATGTTGATCTTGTTTACCCGGACTTCATTCAGATTTGAGAACCCGAATATCGCATGTATTTGCTCTTTAGAATCGATATTCGCTATGACTTTCCCACTGTACATCGATTTCGGCAGCGATGCGGCGTCTATCGTCAAAAGCACAGACATACTTGATCCGGGAGCAATGTCCAGCGAAGTTCTGTTCAATGATGCGCAATCAACCTGATTATCTGCCAGTGCCTCGTATACAACAACATCCAGTGTTAGCGTGTGCGATACTGCATCTATGTTTCTGAAGGTGATCGTTTTATCGCTCGAATTTACAAAACTTATCGTTGCTGGATCGACCGAGATCTTCGTATTTACCGCAGATGGAATATACATTCTGCCGCCGCCTTGTTTGTACGCATTGTAACCCAGATCATCGGCGGTTGAAATCAGAGCATTCTTCACAGACCATGGATTCCAGTCTGTGTGTGCCTGCAACATCAAAGCAGCAGCACCAGCGACATGCGGAGTGGCCATCGATGTGCCGCTTGCCTCGGTGTAATATTCATTGATCGGATCTCCTATCGAGGTTCTATTTGCACGCGGGGCGATTATGCCGACGCCCGGTGCCAACACATCCGGTTTAACCCTCGTATCGAGAGTGGGACCGCAACTGCTGAACCATGCCAGTTCATCATACTTTGTGCTCGCACCAACGGTGATCACATTGCTCGCAGTGCCAGGGGAAGAAACAGTGAAATAATCTGTTCCACTATTTCCTGCTGCAACCACCACAACCAATCCATGATCTACTGCATCATTTACTGCCCGTGATAATGGGTCTGTTCCATCAGTCGGACCTCCGCCAAGACTCATGCTGATAATGTCCGCTTCATCGCCTGTATTTGGCATTCCATCCGGTCCGTATGCTGCGTACTCTATTCCATCAATTATCCAGCTGTCATACCCATATCCATATTGGTTCAGAACTTTTATGTTCCATAGTTCCGCACATGGCGCAACGCCTATATATCTTGGAAATTCCTGAAAATCGGTGTAGTTGTAATATGATGTTGTGCAGGCATCATATATATAATCGAGTTGATCACCGGTTGAGGAACTGTATAGCTGGAGGTATTTCAAATCAAAGGTTCCGTTGTAGTCATTATCTCGGATTTTTATGCCATCGAATTTAAGTTGTACCGTCTGAGTTCCCTGTGTTAGATAGACGGATTTATAGACATGGCACACAGGATTATACGTTTCAGTTTCATACAATTCTCCGCTTACCTGATAATTTCCGGAGTTTGTCACATTCACGCCAACATCGATCGTTAAATAATTATATAATCCATCATCATCGCTATCTTCGCCATAATCCGAGTAAACATCATTGAATTCTGCTGGTGGAACCTGGAAGTCGGTGTAGTTATAGTGCGAAGTAGTGTAGGCATCATATATATAATCGAGTTGATCACCGGTTAAAGAATCGTATAGATACAGCGACTTCAGATCGTATGGTCCGTTGGCCTCATTCTGTCGAATTTTCATGCCTTCAAAGTTGAGTTGCATGATTTGACTGCCAGCACTTAAATAAGTAGTATTAGACTTATAATCAATTGAATAACCTGTATTATCACACAAGTATCCTATTACCCGATAGCTCCCAGCAGTTGTCACATTCACGTCAACATCGATCGTTAAATAATTATATAATCCATCATCATCGGTATCTTCGCCATAATCCGAGTAAACATCATTGAATTCTGCTGGTGGAACCTGGAAGTCGGTGTAGTTATAGTGCGAAGTAGTGTAGGCATCATATATATAATCGAGTTGATCACCGGTTGAAGAATCGTATATATACAGCGACTTCAGATCGTATGGTCCGTTGGCCTCATTCTGTCGAATTTTCACGCCTTCAAAGTTGAGTTGCATGATTTGACTGCCAGCACTTAAATAAGTAGTATTGGACTTATAATCAATTGAATAACCTGTATTATCATACAAGTATCCTATTACCCGATAGCTCCCAGCAGTTGTCACATTCACGTCAACATCGATCGTTAAATAATTATATAATCCATCATCATCGGTATCTTCGCCATAATCCGAGTAAACATCATTGAATTCTGCTGGTGGAACCTGGAAATCGGTGTAGTTATAGTGCGAAGTAGTGTAGGCATCATATATATAATCGAGTTGATCACCGGTTGAAGAATCGTATATATACAGCGACTTCAGATCGTATGGTCCGTTGACCTCATTCTGTCGAATTTTCATGCCTTCAAAGTTGAGTTGCATGATTTGACTGCCAGCACTTAAATAAGTAGTATTAGACTTATAATCAATTGAATAACCTGTATTATCATCCAAGTATCCTATTATCTGATAGCTCCCAGCAGTTGTCACATTCACGCCAACATCGATCGTTAAATAATTATATAGTCCATCATCATCGGTATCTTCGCCATAATCCGAGTAAACATCATTGAATTCTGCGGGTGGAACCTGGAAATCGGTGTAGTTATAGTGCGAAGTAGTGTAGGCATCAGGTATATAATCGAGTTGATCACCGGTTGAAGAATCGATGAAACCGCCATTTTCCCGAATGAAAAAGAAATGGCCGTCGCAAACCGAGGATTCCATTTGGTTGTCAGCAACCCACCTTACGTGGCCAATAAGGACAAAAGGCTCCTGGCAAAAGAAATATTCAAT
>JAYELB010000389.1:0-7300 GCA_034717055.1 Methanobacteriota archaeon | reverse complement strand
ACCGATGAGGATATGACCTAAACACCACATAATGTGACAGTCCCACCGAACCGCAAGTTTAATATTAAATAGTGACAACATGATTTAATTGTATGACATTCCTTCTCCAGAGCAAACGGGATGCAACGAAATTCCAGATTCTTGTGGAGGTCGCATCACATCAGCCAAATGTACGCCAGAGCGAGATTGCACACACACTTGGGATCACGCCGCAGGCAGTCTCTGAATATCTAAAGGAACTGACGAACCAGGGGTTTGTGTACAGTGATGGGCGGGTCAGATACAAGACGACTACTAAAGGGGTCGAATGGATAACCGAACACGCATTCTCACTTCGGAGGTATGCGCGATTCATACTTGAGGAGGTTGTCAGTCAGGTTGCGGTCTGGACTGCGATCGCTGACGAACCCCTACAGGCAGGTACGCAGATTTATCTCTATATGCGGGATGGTCTCCTATACGCATCCGCGAAGCATAAAACAGGTGCAACAGGTAAGATCATCACGGATGTGCAGGAAGGAAGGGATGTCGGTGTTACCGATCTGAGGGGGATCATTGATCTTCCGGATGTCAAAATCGTTATCGGGAAGGTGCCGAGAGTCCATCGCGGTGGCTCTACTGCTGTCAATTACCAGATGCTTAAAAAACTTGTGGCAGCGGATCGTTTCACTGCTGTGATCGGCGTTGAAGCGTTGATCGCTCTGAAAAATATCGGGATCGATGCCGATGCGATGTTCGGTGCGAAGGAGGCGGTTATCGAAGCAGCATGGCATGGAGTATCCTCTTTTGTGCTTTCGGTGGATGATGAACTCCCTTCGCTTTTAAAGCGTCTGGAGGCAGAGGGAATCGAGTACGAACTACACGATCTGAAGGCATAATGCCTCGGCAATTCAGCCCACCTACCAGATCAGTCTTGGCATGTTGCCATTCATGATCTCTTGGTGCCGATTTTGTCACGAATTTCAACAGGTTGTTTTCTGGCAAATCCTAATTCTACTTTGTCACATTACAGACAAATCAACAGCGGGCGGTGGCATGGCCTCAAACCGTTTGGAAAACAAAACCAACATCAAGCGCCTGAATGGGTGGTTAATCTGACAAAGTAGTAATAAGGGTGGTCAAAACCCGCGTGCCTCCAGCATCTCCTTGATTCTGCCGCCGATCACCGCCGGAGCCGTCTTCAGGTCAGCGACATTCGAGCAGCCGCAGAGAAACATCGCAATCTCAAGTTCCGAGATCATGCACGAGAGCCGGTCGATCACCGCATCAGCGTTCTTCATCGCAGGTGCAACCAGTGGCAGCGCGGTTCCTGTGAGCGATGCACCAAGCACAATCGATTTTGCGATATCGATCCCGGTGCGAACACCTCCTGTCGCAATGATCGGCAGACCGCAGGATGCGCATTCCATGACGCTTGCCGCTGTCGGGATTCCCCAGTCCCAGAACAAACCCCCAAGGTGCTCTGATATTAAGTCTCCTCGATCAAGGGCGCGATAATACTCGACACCGGCCCAACTTGTGCCGCCTGTTCCGCCGACATCGATCGCATCCACTCCAGCCGTCGCAAGCATTGCTGCCACCTCGCGGGAGATTCCGGCACCGGTCTCTTTTGCGATCACTGGGACTGAGATTGCATTACACACATCCTTTATCGCATCGAGTGACCCGCGTGCTTGCGTGCAGCCCTCGGGTTGTATCGCCTCCTGCAGGAAGTTGAGATGGATCGCAATAGCATCGGCATCGATCATATCGATTGCATGTTCCACGCCATCGATGCCATACTCTGATAGCTGCACGACACCGATGTTTGCGTACACAAAAGCGTGGGGGGCGCAGTCCCGCACCACCCGAAACGTCTCTTCTTGCTCCGGATTCTCAAGCGCAGCCCGCTGGCTCCCAACCCCAATCCCGAGCCCCAGATGCTCTGCTGCAAGTGCAAGCGCTTTGTTGATCGGGTATGTGTCCGGATGTCCGCCTGTCATCGACGCAATCAGAAGCGGCGCAGCCATGACTTTCCCGAACAGCTCTGTTGCGGTGTCGATCTCGTCCTTGTCGATCTCCGGTAGTGCGCAGTGGATCAGATGGACATCGTCGAATCCGGCAGAGACGTGTGCTTCGACCGGATCGTTTGCGCATATCTGCAAGTGTTCGATCTTTCGCAGGGATGTGGTCATTGGTATGGTATTGGCTGGATTACACTTTATATTGATCGCGGGAGTGGGTGTGCAGCTTGCGATCTATAAAAGCCGGGGGTAGTGGAAAAGTTCGCACACGCCCAATGCACGACACCGACGCGAAGGGGTGGCGTGCTGATCGCTGCGCTGGTGTTGTTGTGCCTGATATTTGAGCGGACGCGCTAACGCGGGGGCAAGGAGTTTGTTAGCACTGGTGAGACTGGTTGCTGGGCAACGGTTGGATGCGTGCGATCAGGTAGGTGGTGGTTTGGGGGTGGTTTGGGGCGGTAGTTGTAATGATCTGCTATAATATTTAGAGTATTGAGGGTAAACCAATAGGTTTATATCGTATAATACTGTTGATTTTTCATCGGGATGACTATGGTGCGATCCGCACCCCCCCCCAAAAAAAAGCAAATAGAGAGCGGAAGAATGAAACGATTGCAACACACACGATCCCTGGCGCCTGGAAATAGCAAAAAATCGATCCGGGATTACGAGGATCTTGTTGGACTGTGTCCCCTGGATTATCCTGAAATGTTTGCAAATGCTACAGGCAGAGTCCCGCACATCGATAGCATATACATCGATGGGGGTGTATCAAGGTGAAGACTGTTATTACGCTACTACTCCTTGCGTTCTTCGTTTCACTACCGATCTTCGCGCTGTTCGCTGCATCGTCTGACAGCCCACAGCAACATAAGCCGATTGTAATATTGATGTCTGAGATAACCACGCAGGGTGTGGCTAACAAGTCTGACTATACGATCTTCACCAAACGACCCGAGGACGTGTACGTATGCACACATATAGCATGTAGACAGGCTGAGTGGATCGCAGACAACTACAGATACGAAACCGGAGTTACCATGCTGTGGTCGTACGTCAACGACAGTCACGCTCGCACATGGGTGGAGATTGGTAACGAGACTTACGTTATCGAATCCATCGACGACCAATACTGGACGGAAGACGAGCACGAGCGCATCTTCTCGGATCAGTTTGAGATAGAATTTGTGACGACCGCGCAGGGGTGGATATATGCTATCGAGAGCAGCGAAGCGTTCTGCAATCAAACAGAAGGTGAGAACTAATAAAACTATCAGACGTGCTTCTGATCGGTCTGATAATCTTGTGGCTACCAATAATTTTATTTATTCTATTGTTTTTATGGATCGCCACGCCCAAGAAAGGGGCGATCAAACAATCCGGAACCGCCTGGCAAAGTCGGAGACCCCGAATCTCATCATCGAACCGGAGGTGGGGCACATGCAGTGGTTTGAGATTAGTTATAGCTATTCACTATAACATTTAGGATTTTGATGATAAACCGATATGTTTATACCGGGGTAGTGTTCTATATTATATTATCAGAGTGGCTGTACCATGACCCGTAGCGCCGAAACAAAAACGATTTGGAGGAGATAACAATGAAACCAGTACAAAACATACCACCCCAGCATCCCGAAAAGAGCAAGAAATCGATCTGGGACTACGAGGGTATCGTTGGACGACGCCCTCTCGAATACCTGGAGATGCTCGCAGAGAATATCACAGGCAATGTCCAGCACATCAACGCCACATATACCGGCGGGGGAGTTGCAGAGATTCTAACCAGTCTGGTTCCATTGTACAATGGATTAGGGGTTGAAACGGAATGGAACGTGATAAGAGGAGATGATGAGTTCTTCTCAGTCACAAAGAGTTTCCACAATGCGCTTCATGGCAGTCCGGACAGTCTTACTAATGTCCGCATGTATGAAACTCATGGTATGCCGGACGAACCCGGAAGCCAGATCAACGTACTCGGGATGAAGCAGGATATGTTCGAGACGTACCTACACTGGAACGAGATCAATTCGGAGGAGATAGACGTCGATGGCGATTTTGTGTTCATGCACGATCCCCAACCAGCAGCCATGATACGTGCAAAGGGGGGAGGGAAGTGGTTATGGAGGTGTCACATCGACGTTTCAAGTCCTGACCTCCTCGTCTGGAACTTTCTTAAGGAATTCGTCTCGAAATATGACGCATCCATATTTTCAGCGCCGCTTTTTGCAAGAGCGGATATACTCACCAGGAAGTTTCTCGTGCCGCCGTCGATCGATCCGCTGAGTGACAAGAACATCGAACTTTCGGAGGACGAGATCGATAAAGTGCTCGATAAATATGAGATCACCAGGGATAAACCAACCATTGTGCAGGTATCACGGTTTGACCGGTTAAAAGACATTCCCGGAACCATAGACTCATACAAACTGGTGAAAGAGAAGATCGACTGCCAGTTGATGCTTGCAGGAGGGGTTGCATCTGACGACCCGGAAGGGCTAGAGGTTCACCGCGAGATCTTAAAAAAAGCAGAAGGTGACCCGGATATCCACGTACTGCTTGGATATCCACCGTTTGGGGAGATCGAGATCAATGCATTCCAGCGGGCGGCCGACGTGATCATGCAGAAATCGCTGAAAGAGGGTTTCGGACTGGTGGTTTCGGAAGGTCTCTGGAAGGGAAAGCCCGTAGTCGGCGGCGCAACTGGTGGAATCCCGCTACAGATCATCGATGGCGTCACAGGTTATCTTGCGGGTTCGTCAGAGGACGCGGCAGCACACATCGCCAATCTCTTAAAGCATCCCGAACTTGCTAGAAGACTCGGAGAGAACGGAAGAGAGCATGTCAGGAATAATTTCCTGATAACGAGGCAGCTTAAGGATCATCTACTCCTCCTGCTCAGTCTCGAGGGTCCGTCGGGGATCGTCGTGTGATATGGGTGATGGGGGAATGTAGGGATAGGGGGATAGGGGGATATGGGGCGGATGTGGCTTTAGGGGCGGCTGGGCTGTATCCGATCAAGATATCGTGTTGTGGTGGAGATGTGGGAGTTTGAATACTTTCACGCGGGATACTGTATATCCTGAACGTTGTCCGGAAGCCGCCCTCATAGAAACCGATAATAACCATAACGCGAGAATAGCACCACAATGGATCATCAGGAGCGGTCCATCGATGCCACCGTCAGCAGGGTGGAGGCGATCCCACGGTCGGCAAGGTAAGATATTGCGGTAAAAAGGAGATCTTATGGATGAAATACTAAATATTTATGAACGTCTGGACGGGCGCACCACGCTTGATGACTTTAAGGCAAAGATCGATGAGAAGGTTGCCACGATGGGCGGGCTATGCGATGAAGCGACCGCGGCTTTACTGGTTGCCCAAGATCTCGGAGCAGACACGCCGGTCACAAAGATCAAAGATATCACGCCCGATAACAGCAGCGTCACCTTTGCCTGCCGGGTGGTATCCATCTCTGGTGTGCGTGAGTTTTCACGCAGTGACGGGTCAAATGGGCGGGTCGCGAACATCACAGTCGGAGACGAGACCGGAACGATCCGGGTCTCACTCTGGGACGAACTCGCTGATCTCGTAAGTGAGATTGATGTTGGAGAGCACCTCCGGATCGGCGGATATGCGAAGGTGGCTTACGCGGGCTCAACCGAGGTCTCAGTTGGCAGGACCGGGCACATCGACGTGATCGAACCGTCGCACGAGATCGAGATATCTGTAAAATCGCACCCCATCGCAGACCTGTGTGCGGGCATGGTCGATGTGAACGTGACCGGGCAGGTGCTTGATGTAAGCAACGTCCGAACATTCACGCGTAGGGATGGCTCGAACAGCACAGGCAGCGTCGGCAATGTCACAATTGGGGATGAGACCGGCAAGATCCGGGTGACGCTCTGGGACGATAAGACCAAGATGCTAAGCGCGTTGAACGTTGGGGACTCTATAAAAATTACAGGTGGATACACGCGCGAGAATAACTATGACGGCACGATAGAGATCCAGATCGGGGATCAGGGTACAATCGAAAAAAGCGATGAGACCGTGGATTATACCGAAGATATCACTCCGCTATCTGACGTAGGCCTCGATGAGATCTGCACGGTAGTTGGTTATGTAACCGGTCTTGATGAGACGAGAGAGATTACACGCAACGATGAGAAGGTATCGCGGGTGACGAACATCTACGTATCGGACGAGGCCGGAAAAACCAGACTCAGAGTAGCGCTCTGGGGGGAACATGCAGATATGCCACTTGATATTGGAGACAAGATCCGGATAATCGATTGTTATGCAAAATCCGGATGGAAAGGTGAGATTGAACTTGGCGCTGGCTGGAAGAGTTCGGTACACGTGATCTAAAGATAAAGGCAAAGAGTAAGTTGACTCTCGATTGTGATCTCCAGTTGAAATGGTGGGGTCATTTGCATCAGGGCGTCGGACATGGCGCTAAGTGCTCATCGAACAATAAATTAGCAAAAGTACATGCTCGAGTAACTCGCGGTAGGAACCACAAGATTACACGGATTTTCACAAGATTTCCGTGTTAATCTTGTGTAATCTCGTGGTTATATATCTCGATTGTAACCACTCACGTTTTATAAATCAGTAGATTTTCAGGTAATTTTAAGTCGAATCCTCGCCAGTAGTTCCGAATGCCCCCACTTCGGAATAATAAAAATTTATGGAAAACAGTTTCGCATAATTACAAATTAGTTTTACTTTTTAATCTGATAATATTTTGATAAAGTTTAGCATATTTTTGATTATTTCTCAAAAAAAAATTGTTCTTCTATTACCTTCACATAACAATCCCCATTCGAAATTTGATCCGTGCTCATAATGTTAGATTCAAAACGCAACAACTTCCAAAAGGTGAGTAGTTAGGGGTTCTCATACACAGTTATGGGGATAGAGATTCAACATAAGCTAATTTCAGGCATATCCATAAGTCCAGACCACTCCATAGGAAAACTACGATGTTTCCGGATGCTTTCAACCAGACACTCAATTGTCATCCAAATCTGAATGGGGTTCTTGAGGATGGTGAGACTTTTTAATTTGTTCTGGTCGGTTGAAAACATGACGCCAACCCGGCAAATACAAATATGATTAGATGTGTGAAATCAGTGAAATCGGTGTTAATATGTGGCTAAAATAATATCAGCCACAGATTAACGCAGATAGACACAGATTAGCTGTGTAAATGACTTTTCAGATCGGTAGTGCTCCCTTATTGCAGTTGTGATCGCGTAAGGCAATCCGACGTTCCCAGAAAATAATAAAAA
>JAYELB010000388.1:0-7301 GCA_034717055.1 Methanobacteriota archaeon | reverse complement strand
ATACCACCCAACAAACCTTCGGATCCCTTCCTCGATTCCGACTCTCGGTTTCCATCCGAGTTTGCCAATCTTATCGGCATCCGCCAGCGTATCCTTAACATCCCCCTTCTGCTTCTCGATGTATTTAGTGCTCACCGAAAAATAAAGTAGCAAAGTTATCTAATGGCACCACACATCCCTGACATTAGTGCGATTCGTTTATTCTCGTCATTCGTGACCCCTTCTTCAGATTTTTTCACGAATTTCACGAATTTCACGAATGGATGAATGACACGAATTTCAACAGGTTATTTTTTGGCAAGCCCTAAGCCCTGAAGCTCGGGCGCGATTCGTCCGGGTTCCGTCTGGAATCATCCTTTCTCGGAAACAGTGCAGCAGCGAGCGAGTATCCTGGCAGTATCAGTGAGTGCTCTACTGTTAGCTCGACCGCTGCTCGGCGATCGGTTGCTGTATTTCTGTTACGGCGCAGGTTTTGCACGTGGTGCACCTGTGCTGTACCTGCTGCTTGCTGCGCAGGTGGTAAACGTGTTCATATATCTACAGACGATGGGTATCCTTGCGCTAGATCGCCCGAAAGAGTTATTCAAGGTAGCCGCAGTGGCAGCAACAGCGAACATCCTGCTAGACATAATGTTGATTCCGATGCTGGACTCACCGACGCTGCTGTGGCAACGCTTCTGACGATGACCTTAAACGCTGACTGGCATACCGTGTGTTAAAGCAGATCATCGATGTACGGCTAGAATACCCACCCGTCCTCAATATTCTGGCAGCATCAGCGATGATGGGGCTGTTCGTTGGCGTCTACCGCCTGATTGTTCCGCTCTCTAGCATCTGGCTCACCCTGGTCCCGGTGGCGGTTGGCGCAGCCATATATGGCGCCGTGCTGCTGAAGCTTGACCGGGGCATTCATGATGAACTTTGGGCGATGGTTGCGCAGATGGGGCTGCGGTTGTCGCGGTGGTTGTAGGCGGCATTCTTTCTTGCGTATGTGTTTAGCTGACCACGAGATTGTACTGTCTGCGAAGCAGCGACGCAGCCGTCTCCACAAGATTTCTGTGTTAATTTCGTGTAATTTCGTGGTTTTTCCACATCATCCAAACACGCACCGTTCTTGCAAATATAATTCTGTCGCTGCTTCAGCCACAACATCCGCTCATCATGCATTTTGATGTGGGGATGTTTCAAATGAACCCATTTCGGCAGAAGCTTTCATCTCCACCCCCCGAACCATCCGACCATCTCACAAAGTCCTTACCACTTACCAACGCCGCATTTTCAGCGAGATCTGATCCCTCTAAACCCGCGCAGTTGATCATCGACATTTCCATCGGTTTCATGTTTAAATTATTCATACCCCTCCAACATATCATCAATCACTACAATATATGTCTTATCTTCATTCTCTATATCTCTTATCAGGTCGCAGTCAAAAGCCACGATGCTACGCATCAGAAAGCCTCTTTTAAACGTGCATCGCTCTCGTCTTTTGCCCCACCAACCTTTATTTTTATACCCCTGTACGATAAAACATCCTTGAACTCTTCAAGGTTCATGCGCGCAATCTCTGATGCTTTCCACAAGCTTACCTCGCCGTTTTTGTAGAGATTTACAGCAATTTCCCGCCTCATTTCTGGCTTCTTCTATAACAACGCCCCCATCGCATCTGCTATAACCCCATCTTTGGTCTCATAGAACCCAATCCCGACGAGAGAACTGATCTCCTTTTCAATTACAGATGACATTTTCAAATCTCCAGTACATATTCAGCATAGCTCCTTTTATATAGCCCCCATGGCTCTTAACCGCTGTACTTGCATACCATACGTTGAGTATGGGTGGCTGTTATCTAAATGACCAGAACGGACATTTCTCTGTTTCCACCCCACCAATGGTCAGTTACGCCTTCCACTAGGTGCAGAAACGGTACTAACTGATTTCATGGATGGCTTCACTGATGAAAAGCCGAATGTAGTGATAGTAGGGGATCGGGAGATGCGCAGAATTCCGAAACTAATAGAGAAAGGAGAACAAGGACTGCGACATCATCACACGCGTCAAAGCCCATGAAAGCGAACTGGAAAAATACAGGATAAGCAATGTCACGGCGTCTTAATTAAATCGGAATCAGGAGATTACTATGTCGAACAGACAACATACGACAACCACTGCGGAACAGTCATACCACCCCGGTAGTAAAAACAAATATACCATGACCGCACCCAGACTAACCAACCATGAAGATCACGATCGTCTCCCCTAAACTCTACACGTATGGATCGATGGTGATCGGCGGAGTTCTTGTGGATGCGGGATTCGACGTAACGCTCACCAAAAATACGGAGGTCAGCGCGGACACCGACATAATACTACTGAGCCTATACTCGACACTCCACCTCCTCGACAGCAGGATCAGGGACTTCGCAAAACAGAGCGGCAAACCGATCTATGTCGGCGGTCCGATCAGTGCGTATCCCGACATCATTCTTGGAGAACTGGATGTGGACGGCGTTATTGTCGGGGAAGGCGAGGAGTCAACGGTTGAACTGCTAAGTAACGGAGTTTCGGAAGATATCGCCGGAATCGCGTTCAGAAACGATGGTAAGGTCATCCGGACTGAGCCCAAACCTGCAAAACTCGATAGACCGATGCCGCTGATACCCGATGACATCAGCGACCAGAGCATCAGGGGCGTGAATGTGTATATCGAGACGCACAGGGGTTGCATCGGGGCATGTGGCTTCTGTCAGGTCCCGGCGTTCTTCGGAAGGAAGATTCGGAGCCGTGAGATTGCAGACATCATCGCGGAGATAAAGGAGTTTAAGCGGTGCGGCGTTCGAAGAATCGCGATCAGTGGCGGAACCAGTTCGCTATACCAGTACGACCAGCATGAAAAATCCGTCAACGTGAGCGCGTTTGTCGAACTGCTACAATCGATCGCAGAGGTGATGGGGAGTAGAAACGTCTCGGTTCCTGACATCAGGGTTGATTATGTCAATGAGGAGATGCTCCATGCGATTCATGACTTCACGATGGGTTGGGTCTATTATGGGATCGAGTCAGGAAGCAATAATATGCTTAAAGAGATGCGGAAAGGGGTTGATTCAGATAATAACGTTTATGCGATCGAACTTGCGCAACAGTGCGGCGTGAAGGTTGCAGGAAGTTTCATCGTCGGCTATCCAGGCGAGACCGCTGAAGATTGCCAGTTGACAAAGGATCTCATCGAAGATACGTTCCTGGATGATGTCTTTATAAGCATTGCAGAGCCGATTCCGGAGACTCATCTTGCAGATCTCGTGATAAAAACAGATGATTCGGATAACCCGACGTTTATTGCACATACCGGTGAGTATAAGGCACTGAAGATGACAGAGAGCGAGGCGCGGTGCTTTGACCTCACGCTTCATGCCCAGATGTGCAAGTCAATGCCAGGTCTCCTGACCGATCAACTGTACCAGGCGTGTCTCGATGATGCCAGACAGCAGGGGAACGATGTGCGCGCGGTAACGAGGCTGCTGCAGAAATATCGTGGGAAATAAACCTACAGCATCCTTTCATGCCTTCGCTTTTTTTCGGATTCCGAACTTGAGCGCATCTCTCGGACATGCATCGATACATATACCACAAGCAAAGCAGTCAGGTCGCAACGTGTCACCATCCACAATCGCTTTGATGGACGGGCACGATGACTTTAAAATGCATTTCTTGCATCCATTGCACTTCTCCATATCAATGCGTACGTGGAAGATGCTTACCTGCTCAAGCACCCATGTCAGGAGACCGACTGGGCATACAAGATAACAGAACGGGCGGTACACAAATACTGATGTGACCAGAACCGCGCCAACCAGAACTACCAGCACTACTTCGAACTGCCAGTCAAAGAGCTCAAACGGGTTTAAGATGTTCTGGTATGTGTAGAGATCATAACCTGTTGCAAGAATCATGATCAAACTGATAACAAAGAGCGAAATCCGAATGCCGTTTAAGATCTTAAACGGCAGCTTGATCTTCTCTCCGGTTGGTGCCGGAATTCTGTTTATGATCTCTTGCAATGCCCCAAACGGACAGACCCATCCGCAGAACAGTTTCGCTCCGATGAGCGACAAGCCGCCGATGAAAGTAAGCATCGTTGCTTTCTCAAGCGTGATCGCACCGCCGGTTGCGAGGGCCGTTATCGGGTCCACCACTGCGCGCAGCGGGCTTGGATGGTGCATGATCACCAGCACCCCGAAGAGCACAAATACGGCGCACATCAGGAGTGTCCGGATGTCCCGATTGATTTTGATCGTCTTTAGAAGTATGAGTCCTGACAGTGCAGCAAGACCACCGATAATGAATTTTATCTCTGATAACCCTTCCAGAATGGATGAGATGTCAGTGTTTCCGCCAGTACCCATTCCACTGCCGCCACCGCCACCGCCACCGCCACCGCCACCTTCTGCCATAACTGGCACGCAAATTAGTATCATGCATAAAGCGATGCAGAAGACTGACAGATAGATTGTATTTCGTTTCATAGTTCACTCCCATTATATATGGTAATTCAGTGTTTAAAAGATTTTCGATCCTCAAAAAAATAAAAAGGGCGCGTCATTTCATACACCCTGTACGCCATCGATTCCATTGTTGGTTTCATAGATCCGGGTTGTATTAACTGTGTTATTACTTCGGTTGACTCTCCTCTGAAAATCAGGGTCGTCCTTGTTCGGAATTCTGTCGCCGTCATCGTCCTGCCGTCCAATGCCCTGCCCTTCGCCCCCCTCAGAACGCGGTATATTTCTGTCGTCTGTTTCGCTGCCAGTTTCTTCTATGGGGGTTTCGTCAGGGGTGATACAGCCTGCCGTGGCAATTATCAATACCACAATTCCCATTGCTGCAAATTTTCTCATTTAATTTATCTCATTGTATGATTTATTATTTATATTGTTATGTGTTATCTAATAAAAAAAGAGTGCGCGGCCATTCCACGCACACAACACAGAATTACCGATTGCGCCCTTCGCCATGTCCGCCATTGCCGCGACCGCTTCCATCTCGCAGCGGCTCATAATCCTCGTCCTGTCCGTTCGGGATGCCGTCGCCGTCAGAGTCCTTGCCGTTGGTTCCAATGTTGTCGCAGACACCATCACCATCACTATCGGTAAAGTTCATGCCGCCGCCGCACCCACATCCACCGCGTCCATGTCCACAGTTGCTGAGATTGTCGCAGACACCATCACCATCAGCGTCCACGAATCCTGTACAGTTGCTGATATTGTCACATATTCCATCGCCGTTGTTGTCTACGTAGTGGTCGCCGCCAGCGCCGCCACCCTGACCATACTGAGCGGCAGCAACTCCTATAAAGAGCGCGACCAGTGCAACGATCAGGATTCCAGTCATTGTTCTTATCTTCATTTTGTTTTCACCTTGTTTGAGTTTAGCCCATTTGGGCAATACTCAATCAGTGGTTGTTTATATATATAATTATTCCAGAATTATATCCAAATCTCGCCAGAATCATACCCAAATTCATTCCGAACTGAGATACAGCAGCACCAAAAGCGCCATAAATTGGAGTATGTCCGGTATCACGTCAAGCGGTCCGAGTACGCACATCCGACGCCCACACGCAGCAGCATGCATGCATGGAGTCGACATGACCGCCTGCAAGAACAGGAGGGACGCAAATATCATCAAGCCCAGCGTGAACTTCGATTTGATCTGTGCGTAACTTCGGACATAAATAGCCAACAATAAAACCAGCAGCACCACGTTTGCTGTGGTCATCACCGTCTTGACATTCATTATAAAAACCGGATCGTACATAGATAGTTGCATGTTATAGTCTCCTCACTTGAATTTATTCCCAATTTTCGCCCATATCTCTTCAAATAGCGCGTAATTCGCCTCCATCACAGGGGATAGAAAATACATAGTGCCATAGCCGTTTCCTGTGGATGTGACCACGCTGTTCTTGGAAAGAACATTCAGATGATACCGTATCGTCTTATAGTCCAGTTCCAGCACCTCTGACAACTGGTTGGCATTGTATGGGCGATCACGCAGCGCATTGATCATTCTGGCGCGGTTAACTCCGCCTTTCGTTCCTGCGATCAGCCACCAGAGTACGCGCTCCATGGCATAGAGTTGGAAGGCATGTTTTATATCACAACCGATCAGAACTTTGGACAAGTTGCATAGCTGTAATAATAATTATCTCGAACAACCCTGGTGATCAGGATGAAAGAACCAAGTACACTCATACCAGAACTGCGGCAGATAGCGCTTTATAGCGGCGCAAACGATCTGCGGCTGATCGCAACCGATGCCATAAAAATAGCGGCATGGGTGCGGCTCAAATGTAAATATGGATGTAAGGCGTACGGCAAGCACCTCTCATGCCCACCGTACTCGCCAACGCCAGAGGAGACCGAAAAGGTACTTTCAGACTACACAGATGCCGTGCTCGTCGAGTTTGTAGGACTTCCAAAGGAGACAACAGTCGATCCGAGGCATATCCACCACCATCTCTGGGATCTCATCCTGCAGATTCAGGATGTGATCTTCAACCTCGAACGACATGCATTCCTATCCGGTTGCTACAAGGCATTCGGATTTGGAGCGTATCCGTGTTCACTCTGCGAGACCTGTCTACCAGAGGAAGGTGATATCGATTTCCACACCGTAAAGCGGCTCTGCAGGCATCCGGACCGGCTGAGACCGTCGATGGAGGCGAGCGGTATCGATGTGTATGCCACCGTGCGTGCGGCTGGATTCGAACTTGATGTGGTCAGATCGTTTGACGAGACGATCAAGACGTTTGGGCTGGTACTGCTTCGGTAGCCAGAACTTAATTGAGAACCCATAAAAGAGTGCCACAATCCAATCTCTGAAAACGACCCCCCTCTGAATCTTGACTTTTCTTCCGTTTGCTTGTAAGATCACAAGCCCACCTGCCCCATGATCGCGAGGTTATGTCTTTTGGCGGCGTCTCGTGAGGGGATTGTATACGGTGGCGAGATCGCAGGCAAGAGGGTACTGATCATGGAATTTTCAGAGCGGCGTTCTGCCACCATTTCTTGATGGAACTTGCGAAAAGGATCGAAAAGCGATGAAATAGTCTACCACATAACACCGTCCGGAGCCAGATCATACGAAAAGGTTATGTACTGGGAGTGTCAAGTTATGGTTGATCAATTGATTTATCGATGCAGCTTATGGGATTTGAGTAGTTCAGTTCTGTGCGCTTTTCTAAGTTGGTTGGTTTAAACTAAGAAGGAGGAAGAAAGTTGTTCAGAGGAGAAACCTACGAT
>JAYELB010000387.1:0-1599 GCA_034717055.1 Methanobacteriota archaeon | reverse complement strand
GATACTTTTGATGACTTCACGAGACTTGATTATCTGGAAGGGAGAAAAGATAAAATAAGACATATCCTGGAGAAATTAATGTGAGTTACGGTGAACTGGCTGATATTGCCGAAGATGAGTTCTTTGATGTTGTCCTTTACTCACAAATTGTAGCAGGAAAGCTTCGTTTGCACATTGTTGATGGAAGTTATCTGGATGTTTGGTTCTCTGTGAAAATCAGGGGTAGGTTTGCATATCATTGGGAAAGAAGAGCGATAGACGGGAGCATTTACAGATATGACAACCGGCCTCACGAAAAATTGAGAGATATGGAAAGCTTTCCGAAGCACTTTCATGACGGAAGCGATGATGCGATAAGAGAAGAGGAATTCGGTGAAGATCCAAAGGATATTTTAAGAGCTTTTTTACAGATTGTCAGGGCAAAAATCCATCGTTAAGAGGTGAGAATCGGAAACATCGTGCTTCTATGGAATCCTGTCATCGCGGCTGGCCCCGGTTGTACGACCTCATAAGTTAGAGCGTTATCGCACCACCCGTAGGATCATCAGAGCGCCCGAGGAAGTGACGCGGTCGTCGCCACTGATGTCGGCGGCGTCGCACGGGCGGATGCCGGTGGCGAGGATGCCGTCGCGGCCCGGGGTCGCTGCTATTACGAAACCCAGCGTATATAAGTTACTCAGATGTGCATAGATACTGAAAGCCGGGTTACTCACAATTCCAAAAATTCTTCCACGATAAGCCCTGCTCCTTTGATGATCGCTCGCAACGTTCCTTTTGGAATGCCACACCCAGATGATTTGGAATCGTAGTTCTTCTTTTTGTGATTGGATTATACCAGATCTCATGACTCCCTTTTGCTTGCCTGTCGAAGACAAATCCGGCTCTCTTTAACTTCCTGATAACATCTCTTGCAATCAGTGCTGGCAATCTCGTCATGCGGTCACACTTAGCGGTATTTTGACGTCCTGCATAACGTTCTTTGATGGTTCAATCTCATACGGCAGAGGGTCGCCATGCTCGACATAGGACTCGATCGGTTTTCTTGCCACGTCCTGTGCTATCTCCATTGTCTCTGCTATCGATCTTCCCTGTGGACACAGAACAAGAAGCACGGCAACAATACCGCATAATGCTCTAATAATTTTGCACATAGTGAAAGCCCCTCTATCGCCTCAAACTCTATTATAGTAGTTAATTGAGAATCTTTACTGAAAAATTGCAGCATGCCGATCCCAAGGGCAAATACAAGTGAAATGCAAATAATGGTTTCAGTAGTAATACTTGGGAGTCTTTTAAAATCGATGAATAATAGACTCATGACTGAAGCGGTGAATAAGGTTGAGTAGGAAATACTGGTCAGAAGAACAAATCGCATAAGTAAAATGATTATGTGATTAAGTGCATTAACTCTTTCAACTAACTTTATTGACAAATTCACCCTCCTTGATTCTGCAATATTACACATAAAACCATAATCGAGCACATCAGCGTTTGTAGATTCCCATGGACTCTCGTACCACAGTACACGCCACAAACGCGGGCGGGCTTATCTTCTGTGTTCGGAATGGGTACAGGAGTTGCCCCGCCGCTATGGCCGAT
>JAYELB010000386.1:0-7345 GCA_034717055.1 Methanobacteriota archaeon | reverse complement strand
CCTCGGAAAACGCTCGTGTACGCATGAGATGCGGTTCTCAGACCCCGCACGGCAGATCGCCTGACTCGTAGCACGACCGCGGCAACCCAAGCGGCGCACCCATATTTTGACCGTGCACCACCTTATGCCGTGGCGATTTATCAGATCCACGTATCTAACCGCAGAAAAGCCGATCCGGTTCCGGAACAACCCTTCGTATTAAACATGATGGACTCAGGAGCTCTTCTGCAACACCCCATGACGCGATGTCACACTTATCCTCCTCAGCTTTCTCCCGACTTTGAAGAAGATGAAGACGTGTAGCCCGATGGGCAATAGTTGATAGATGCTGATTGGGATTGGGGACTGCAACACCCCGATCATGGATGCGACCGTGAGCGCCACCAGTAGGAAGAGGGTAGCCGACATGGCAAAGAACACGATCGAGATCAGACGTGCATTTCTTCGCACAAATTTCAGGATCGGATCGATGATCCGGAGCACACCGGAAAACCGGCTTGTAGGTATATCTTCCTTTGCGATCTCAGAGATTCCAAACGGCAGCGTTCGCTCGACAAGGTATCTGCCCCATGTATAGTATGCAGCCACATATATAACCAGCACGACAGACATCGCAGCAACCAGGATCACATCGCCATATAGCATGTCTGCAAGAATAGTGGTGATTGGTATGGTCAGTATCGGGACAAAGACCCATACCCATACCCACGAGTTCTCCCACATCCGAAACTCGAAAGTAATCTCTGCCCACCACAGGATAAAGAGCATCGCCATGGCGTACGGTATCACAGACCCATAAGCCCTCAGCAGATAAATAAAGACGGCAAGTGACACATTGATCAGGAGCACCAACCGCAGAAACCTGAATATCTCTCCCCTGACATCGACCACCCCTGCCCAGGTGCTGGCGCTGTGCGACCGTTTCTGCAGCCGGTCGATGTTCGTGTTCATGTACTTAAGCTGGTCCGTGACATCGTTCATAGAGACTTGTGACTCCACGATGTCATTTAAGATCGGTTCGAGTCGTGCATAGATCCCTTTTTCAAATCCCAGATCGAGCAGTTGTTCAAAGAGAACACTCTTCTTGATAAACCGTATACTCCCAAAGAGCGATCCGGTTCCGATCAAAAGGAGAACTGTATTGAAGATGAAGTCGCTTTTTTCAAATTCTCCGGTGAGATTGTACATCACCGGGAAGACGGAGATTGCTATCAAGTATACTGAGGAACACAGTACGCAAAATGCTCCGAACTTTTCAGATACGGTTAAACTTTGTTTTTTCTCTATTTTTCTCACCTTTTATCGCTAAAAAATCGTTTTGCACCCTTAACCGTTCCTGAAACTCCGATCACGCGAACGGAAACGCGTCTGTTCCGTATCTCGTAGATCGTGGCGAGCACGGCACGGGTGCGTGTAGCCTCCCTGTGCACACATGAAACGATCCCTTCAGTGCCGTCAAACGATAGCACCCGGATATCGCACTCGCTGCTGCCAGCGTCCCCAAGCAGCGATTGCGAGGATCGGTCCAGTTCAAATGTGAGGTCACGTCTCGATAATGCGCCCCTGTAGGACGCATTGATGTCACCACCTGCAGGGCGGGGCATTAACGGCTTCGCCATCGACGCCTGGGACGGAGAATTTTTCACGGGCGTTATCGAGTCCGCATCATCAGGTAACAGCCTGAAAGCGAGGTACCGCTTTCTTCCGCGTAAAGAGGGGAGGAGTCTCATGTAACGTCACCGCGTGTGGATCGTGTAAGCAGTTCTCTTTTCTTAATCATCAGCAGGTAGATCGATAGAATGATGCAGAGTATACCGACCAGCATAAGAATGCATCCGATCCAGAGCATCGATACCCCAGGTATGACTTTGACGCTTATCGGGATTATAGCTTCGGTAGATATGTGGGACCGCGTCCCGCTGAACTGCACATATACATCACGCAGTATACCACGATTGATCATCGGATCATGAACGTCACCGAAGTGATTGGTCCTGGCAAATCCGGTCGTACCGGAGCAGTAGGGCGTACCATCCTTATAGACATTTAAATGCGCAGTCTGCGTCCATGTGCCATCAGGATTTTGGAAGACGTCAAACTCTGCAAGCTCCATGCTCCAGCCGTTTCCCATATCTTTCTGTGTACTCAGTTCATCTACATCGTACACGACACTTGAAGAGATATCAAATGATGTGGTAACGATTGCGCCTGCTATCACCAGTATGAAACCGATATGGATCAGGTTGATCCCTGTCGTCCGAAACCTCATGCGCCCGTGCATCCGTCTGAGATCCATTGAGAGCCTGAACAGGATCGTAATAAACGCAAACAGAAACGCCGGCACAAACGCCCACACCGAGACTGATCCGAGTGTCTTTATAAGTATTGACGATGTCTGGTAAAAGTCACCCCCGCTATCCAGCAGTTTATGACCTGGCAACATCGCCAGCAAAAGCGAAAGTGCGAATACGAAAAGCAGTATATATTTAAGAGAAGTATTTTGGATCCTGCCATACGCTGTACATACACCGGCCAGCAGTACGATCAGTATCGCCGGAATAAAACACCAGATATTGAAAAACTCCGGCGGGATTATGATCTTCGTACTGAAGAGATGTTGCGAGACAAAACTGTATGTAAGTCCCCAGAAGCATACGAAAGCGATCGTGATCAGCAGGATATTCGTCCATAAAAATGTATTACGCGTCGAAAAGACGGATTTTGTAGGGACGCTTGTCACGCGGGTTCGTAGAAACTTACTCAGCCCGAGTCCGGTTGCAACAATGCTGGCAACGATTATGCCAGCGACCAGCAATCCGTATGTTGGCGTGCCAGGAAAGTCATGGAGTGAGTGGATAATCCCTTGCCTGGTAACCAGTGTCACGTAGATAGTGGCTATGAATAAGAATATCGTTGCTACTGGCGCAGCAGTCGTATATTCCCGCCCCTCATGATACCTGGCGAGTATATGCAACACCGCGGTTACGAGCATCCACAATATGAGTGTCGCGGTCTGCACAGGGTCCCAGTTCCAGAAACTCCCCCATCCTATGAGCTTGTATGCCCATACGCCGCCTGTCACCATACATACCGAAAGAAACAACCACGCGATCCTGAGCCATTGACGCGATATCCTGTGCCATCCTTCCCTGCCTGTGATGAGGTGAGCTGCTCCGGAAGATGCGGGAACGACCGTTGCAGCATAAGCTATGAATGTGACGAACGGATGGATGAGCATCCATATAGTGATGAAGACCGGATTTAATCCGTTGCCCTCTGTAGGAATAGGAGCCTGATTGGTCAGCTCAGTGATCGGTATGAACGGCGCGGACTTGATGCAGAGCAAGAGGATGAAGATCGATATGATCATCGCTATAAGTTCGGTCTTCCGGTGCAGCGGATTCTTAAATCCGTAATCCTCTATGGTGACCCAGACCGCAAGGGCCGATGCCCATGCCCACAACAGATACGTTCCCTGCTGCCCTGCAAAGACCGCCGCTATCTTGTACGGAAACGGCATCCAGCTTGCAGAGTACTGACACACATAGAGAACGCTGAAATTATCCTTGACGAAATAGTAGGTCATAAGCCCTATCGCACCGCTCTGGAAAAACAGCGCCAGCCGTGTAACGGCCAGGATGTGGGGGGGGTTGATCCGGTATCTGCCGTATAATAGCAGCACGACCGCTGCAAGCAGCTCGCATATCAGTGCCGCGTATAGTAAAATTCCCCCACAGGTCATTTCATCTTTCTACCCCTTATCCGATACAATAGTGCGATAATTAGTATTATGATTGCTATTGCACCTATAAAGAGTATCTCCCTCTTGAGGAATGTCGCTTCGAGCACGCCTTTTGACCTGGTCACGGTAAGCATCACCGGTCTTGGATCGCTCCATATCCCGCGTGAGTCAAGCGACTGGACAAGGATTGTGTGCTTGCCCTGCGACCACCCGGTTGTATTGACAACCGCAGTAGCTTCGGTTGCCTGCCCGTAATACTCGGTACGTGTGAACGTGAGCGGAGTTCCTTCTCCCTTCTCGCCGGGTATATCAACGAAATACTCGATATACCTCACCTTCATCTTCCATCCGGTCACAACCTTCGCGTCCAGCACCGCCGACTCGTCTGCATATACCTGGTCGGGTGTGATCGAGATCTCAGAGACATGCGGAGTCACATCGAAGACCTCAAGAGTGTGGAATGTGATTGGACCCCTGCCGCCGTGACAGACATAACAGTCCCCTTCATATCCGTGCGAAGTGCCGCTCATATCGGTCGCATTAAACGGCGGTTTCCCGCCATAATATGTGTGACAGTCCTTGCAATCTTTTACCCTGACGCCTGCGACCCAGCCATCCCAGCCAGGGTCCTGCGGGCTTCCGAGCGGATATGGACTGTAATGAAATGGCGTGTCTGTGACGTTGTGGCACTCGGCACACGTAAACGCCTCTGTCACATCGATCATCTTAACCTCGCCTGCGACCATGACGCCGCCGCGCACCTCTCCCGCGCCATAAGTCAGGGTCTGCGACTCTGTGAAGTTCGTGTCGCGGGCATGGCATGTATAACATGATTCGTCCATATTGGTCCCGCCCTCTCCGTAAGTATAAGTGAGGTTGTGATACTGATCCGCCTTTTCGTTGTGGCAGAGCGCGCATGTGTAGGTCTTGTTAACCGCTTCGACGATCGCCTCGCCGTAATGCGCTGCCCCGTATTCGGGATGGCATTTAAGACAATCAACCTCTTCTTCGAACTCACCGAGTCTCATGTGTTTTGGGTGACAGTCCGTACAGTCCGCACCCGCACCACTCGGCGCAAGCCCGAAGTACCCGCTAGCGACATCGGTCGGCTCGTGGAACCTGCTCACACCGCTTGCATTGTGGCACGGCTCGATGCAGTTTACAGCCATGCATTCCGCCTCCTTTCCGTGACTGAGCTTGCTGATCCGGGTGCGGGACGGGTACGGGAATGTGCCTCCCTTTGCGTGACAGTCGAAGCAGTATCCCTTAAACGCAGTCTCGTTGCTTGCATTCAGGTGCCTGGTGAGATATGGGCTATGGATCGTTCCATTGTGGCATTTGTCGCAGACAAGCGTCTCATCGACCATTGTGGTATCAACGCTTCCTTCGGGAGCTCCGGGGTAGTGTGTCCTGATCTGTCCGGGAGTTCCGTATTTCTCCACCGAGTCCGCGCTGGTATGGCAGGCTTTGCATGTCCGTTTAAGTGGTATCACCAGTTTGTGGTCATGGAACGTATCGACAACGCCGTGGCAGTCCTCGCATGATCCGCCTTTGTCATGAGCAAAGACCTGTGAAGCATTCCCAAACGCCGCGCCACCCTCTACGTCCTGATGGCAGACCGAACAATTATCTGTCGCCGGAAGTATATCTCTCGATGCGTAATGGGATGCCTCTGCCTCGTAAGACATCTCAGGGATTTTCATGTGCTCAGCCGTGCCGTTGAAATGGCAATCGACACACTCTACCCTGATATCTATACCCACGCCGCTCCCGCCTTTGTAGAAGTGCTCGTGTATCGGCGGAGCATCGAAGAAGTTATATTTATGGCATGTGACGCACGGTTTTGGATCCCAGTAATCAGGTGGGTGATCGTATGGCTCGACACCATCTGATGTTAAGTTGCTGTGACATGCCCAGCACGCTTTGTTAAGGAGACTGGTCATGGTCGCGTTGTATGTGACATTACGGTTGAGGCCTGCATGTACAGACTTTCCGAATGCATCGATATCGATCTGGACGTCAGGCGGTGTAATCCCGCCAATCTGATGGCAGTCGAGGCAGTCGCCACCGAACGCGCCATGGAGGAGCGTATCTATATGGAAGGTGTCCGGTTCGCCGCCGATCATGAATTCCTCGTCTTTCGGCAGATCGGATAGGTTGTGTCCACTAACGGTCTTGTCCGCGTCCGTGACCCAGAGATCCGGAGACATGAACCACGCATCCTCTATCCGGACGAACGTTGTTCCGGCACTGGTGCCGTTACTGGTGCTACTATTGCTATCCGCCGGTGCAAGCGGCGCGATCGTGATTATTAGTGTCAGGATGATTGTGAATATGAATATATTTTTAGGATATTTCCTCGGCGTCCAGGGGGTAGCGCGCTTGGTAGTGTTTATAACAAGTGACACGAATAGGTAGACCGCGTGGATGGCACGAGTAAATCCATCCCCTCTTATATTTCGTGCCATTCGCGTAATCTTACTCATCGTCTGAACACCCCTGAAATCCGCATCTCAAAGACCGTTATGTCTGTCCTCGTATGCCCTTTATCAGTTATTGTGGTATTGTACCTGAAGATCCCACCCTCAGAAACGACCTCGCGCTGGAGGACGCTGCCGTCTCTTGATAGTTCCACCACTGCCTTCCTGCCCACAAGATCGATCTCTGTGATCTGTAATAGATATCCGTAGCCGAGATCCCATTTTGATCGTGTATACAGCGTCTTACGCTCGTGTTCGGTGAAGTTGATCGGGACCCGTCCGATGGTGATGTCATCCGAATCGTCATGATCGCCGTCTGCGCCTGAGTTTCTGAGAACGAAATAGCTGTCGCCGTCCTCAGGAGCGTAGTACCGGTATCCATCGATATGGCATGTGTAGCACGCCTTGTCCTCGGTCTCGATGTGCATGCGGGATTTGAGGACCAGTCCCTTGAATGTGGCAACGCCCATCATGCCGCTGGTAAAGATGTCATCGACCTTAAGATCGACGATGGTGGTGTAGCCACTTTCATCATACCTTCTGTGTTTGTAAGTCTCATGTCCTGTTCCATAGAGGTCGTCACCGGCATTGCTCTTTGATCGTATCCAGTCTTTCTTGATCTCATACTCAAAGACTCCACCCTTGCTTACCAGTTCCCTTTGGACTGATACTCCATTGTGCGTCAGATCGACCCAGATGCTGCTTCCTGTTGAACTGACCGGACCGACCGTGATTTCGTAGCCATTCTTGAGTTTGCAGACATCACCTGTTCGGAGTGTCTCCTCTATGTCATTGGCATCTTCTATACGCTCATAACGTGTGATGTTTCTCGGGTCCGGAGCATCGCCCCACTTCCTTCCGATATCGTCGTTCTCATGGCAGTCGATACATTCTCTGGTGTCAAGGACATCAGGCACTCCGTAATGTGAGACGGTTGCGTTAGTTGCGTCCTCTCTGGTTCTATTATTAATGATAAAAAGACCGTCTGAGATGTCGTTTCTATGACAGCCCGTACAATTTGCCTCTGTCCATACCACGGCATCCATCGGCGTGCCGTTTGTGACGTGCTCTGCGATCAGAGGTGCGTTCTTAGGCATGATATGCTCTTTATCATCGGTTGCGT
>JAYELB010000385.1:0-7345 GCA_034717055.1 Methanobacteriota archaeon | reverse complement strand
CGGCCTCCTGCTCGTAAATATCTCCGGGCTGTCCCACCTTAAGCTTCGCCTGAATTCCGGTCACCACACGCTGCACATACCGGTTACCATGAGTCTGTTGAAGTGCAAGCAATGCAGATGCGCGATCGGTTGAGGGCATAACGGCAAGCTCCGTTGCTATGTTCTCAACCGCTGGCACGCCACCATTACGCCGTATGTTACCCACCACACTCCGCAAAGAGCCTATCTGCCTATCAGGTCCATTTCGAAGATGCTGGATATTATTATCATTTTTGGTATGCGAAGATCCTTGTTTCCTAATAGCAACCGATTCTTTCATCCCGCCAACCTCCACTGTTCATTGTTTTTTTCAGATTTCACTCTTCTTCGCATCTTTCCGCTCAAATATCTCTAGCAACTCCGGATTGACAATCCTCTTCTCAAAATCAATCCAGATTCGCTTGTCATTCCGGCAGTCATACGCACGGCATGGGACCGGACGGTTTTTCCATATACCGCACCCGCGTTCCGTCTTCTCAAAATGGGTACAGTATCCATCTTCTTCCTTAGCGATCATGTACGGATGCCCCAGATCCCACTTCACAATACCCTCTTTAATGTCCTGTCTCGAAAGAGCGAAACTCATCTTGCAGCAAGCTGCCTTACATAGGTGCTTTCTTTCTTCGCAGTCGATTTGGACATCATCGATGCCGTATTTATCCTGTTCTTCCTCCTGAAATGCCGCACCCATGCCTATCTCCCGGAACTTCTCCGTGAGTCTCTTCGCTACAACAATCTTTCGTTCGTTGAGTTCCTTCTCAGTGATAACACCCCTCTCGATAAGAAGCTCTGTTAAGGCATAGAGGAATGAGGATGCTTCCAGAGCCTTGCCTGTATTGGCTCCCAACTGATGGTGGACGTACAGAAGCCCGAGAACAACGTCTCCTCTCAGCTCTTCCAGTGCATAATCCTCCATTCTCACCCCTTCTTAGCCTCATTCAACCGCTTATTTATCCTCGAGATCTCCTCGCACCACCGCCTCCTTTCCCGGTGCTCCATGTTCATGACATCCTCATGACTCCAGTGGAAGTGATATGCGATGAAGGCTACCTCCTCATAGATCCTATCAAAGGGGTAGCCCACTATTCCCCCTGGTTAAGCTCCACCTCAAACTCATGCTCACACTTCGGGCATCTTGCTCTTATACTCGTGGTGCCATCTCCGTTTATATTCCGATAAAACTCCTGCAGATATGCAAGATCAGAGGCAAAGAGTTCCTCGATGATCCTCGGATTCATCGCAGGAAGGTCACCAAGCTTGGTTACAACCCTTGAAAGAAGGATGATGGTAAGATAGGCAGGATTCTGTTGAACCCTTGGGTCTTTAAGTGGCAGTATCTCATCCGCAGCGGTTGCTAACCGCATAACACCTTTTTTGTAAAGGTTGCCATCCTCATCCACATATCCCTTTGGGAGTGTGAACTCGTATTCGGTCTGAAACATTTACAGGACTCCCTACGGCTTCACCCTCTTCATGCCCTCGTGCACTACTTCCAGGGTTTCGACAGCAACGTCGGTTCCTTTGGCGTTTAGGTCTGGCGCATCGTATTTACTGGGCCACGCCTCCACAAACTCCCATCTTGCTGCAGGGCTCCCCTCCTCATCCATCAGGATTATAGCAACGTTCTTCCTCGCATCTACCATCTTGCCATCTTCCACTGGTTTACGCCAGTTCTCATAGAGTTCAAGGGAATCGGTAATCCCCCATTTCAGGGTTACGTTCCCATACTTTGTCAATCCGGGAAGTTTTCTGACGGTTATGGGCTCATTTCCCTCCCGGTATTCAACAACATCACTGGTTGTGTCCGGAATCGTGACTTCACTGAATCCCGCCTGAACGATCCCATCTATCTCAAGCAGGAACCTGAACTGCCTGTACGGATCCTTTCTTTCGCCTACCATTTTCACCTACCTCCTATCTATTCTTATTCGGTTGCCGCAGAGCCGCCTGCCCATTGAGCTATTCTGAAGATGACAAATTCCGCTGGCTTTACAGGAGCAACGCCTATTATGACAATAAGCCTGCCATTATCTATGTCATCCTGTGTCATCGTTGTTCTATCACACTTCACAAAGAACGCCTCTTCTGACGTGGTCCCCATCAGTGCACCGTCCTTCCACACTCGTGTCAGGAATTGGGTGATGGTCTGCCTCACCCTCGCCCAGAGCTTCTGATCGTTCGGTTCAAAGACCACCCACTGTGTTCCATCTTCGATGGACTCCTCGAGAAACAGGAACAAACGACGGACATTTACATACTTCCACAGTGAATTGCTTGAGATGGTCCTTGCTCCCCATACCCTGATGCCTCGACCCCGGAAAGCCCGGATGCAGTTAACTCCTTTGGGGTTTAATATATCCTGCTGACCCTTTGTAATGATCCTCTTCGTACCATTAAACTCTTCCAGCCCAAGTGCTCCTCTGACAACTTCATTTGCTGGTGCCTTATGGACGCCTCTTTCGGTATCGCTGCGTGCATAGATGCCGCACACATACCCGCTTGGCGGAACGTTGGTTCGTTTCTTGGAGAGCGGATCAAAGACCCTGAGCCATGGATAGTAAAGGGCGGCGTACTTCGAGTCATAGAAGTTTCGCTGTGTCTGGATTTCATCCAGATCCGCCTTCTCTTCCGAATCCAGTACTGCAAACCGATCGTTCATAGTCTCGCAATGAATGATCAGCTTATTTTGAAGATGCTGGGTATATATACCTGGAATGGCAGCAATGTTAATCTCATCTATGTTCTTCAAGGTGTAAATCCCTGTCCTTTCAGCAGGTTCTGAGTTATCTACCCCTTCATAAGTTGTATTGATCTCAGCATCGTCGTCCTCGGGAATGCCGTCGTTGCCGCCGCTGAGCTTCCAGCCAGGTTCATTGTCCTGTGTTGGCATGGGTATCTGCTGCCCGTTGGTACCGAGGTCTTCCAGCCTTATCAGTTGAGATGCATCGGATGTGACGATCTCCTCCACATAGCTGCTGTGGCTCTCATTCATGGAAAGGTTCTTAAATGCCTCATCAGATCCGTTAAAGCTGACCATGAGGTCAAAATCATCCGTTGAGACCTCCCGATTCTTGCTCAAAGACCCTGTAAATGCCTCCTTAAGCACCACCTGTTTGGTGTCATCCGTCTTGATCACTTCTTTGACGGTACCGTAACTCGGAGGTGTGGTAGGCAGTTTGAGCAGCGTCCCCACCTCTATTCCTGTTAGCGTATCCAGTTCCAGATAGTCCTGATCCGACGCATCCGCTGTCAGTTTGGCTGTGGAAAGCGAGCTTGCTTTGACCACGATCTTGACATTGTTCCCCCACGTTCCTTCACTGGAGGTATTAATGCCGAGGACCGGGGTCAACTTCTTGATCGTTTCATCTTTCTCATGCTTACGCTTAAGCTCACCAGCAACCAGGATCACCCTCTCGGCATCTGTTGCTTCAATGATGAAATATTCGTCACCTATCTCGATGACATCGTCTTCGCTGAAGTTCGTATCCGTACTTATGACCGGGATGGTGGTATACTCCGCTTTCACCAATGAGATCAGCCCGGTTGTAGTCGAAGAGTTCAATTCGTTTATCACCACATCAGCCACGACATACCCATATTTTAGAGGTGCCTTTACTGTAACAGTGGTGCCGTCTATTGAGTCAATGGTGCATACCTCATAGCGATCATTGGTTCCATCGTTGATGATCAGCGCCTCATCAGGTGCCAGGTCCACTACCGTATCAAGTTCGATCTCCACAGAACCGGCAGCCACATCTCCAACAATGTGATATGTGCCACTCCGTTCCATCCTTGTAATCATAGTACCACTGGCATGAGACTGGCTCAGCGGAAGATCCAGTGTAAGCGCTTTTGCAAGGCTGACATACTTCAGGTACTCCGATTGCGAACCATTTTTGAGGAGCAGTACGTCACCTCCTGATAGGTCGGTCGTATTCACAACCTTCAGGGTTATCGCTTTCGCTTCCACATCTTCGTCCAAGAACGTGGTTCCTCCGGAGACATCAGGCAGAAAGCCTGAAGATTTCGCGGCTTTGTCGGCAGCCACCCTTGATACGTACACCCTCTGCCCACCGTTGACAAAGAATCCTTCTACCGCATAAGGCAGATAGCGTTTTTTACCATAATCCGCCTCTTTCAGGTAACTACCAAAGATTCTCAGATATTCTGCAAAGCTCGTGACGAGAGTGGGCTTATTCAAAGGACCTCTCTCAGCCATCCCTAAGAAACCAGCGGTACTCGTGCTCACCCCTTCTATGGGCTTCGCGCCGATTTCAAATTCTTCAATATATACTCCTGGTGCTAAATATTCAGGCATATTTCATCCCTCCTTTACATATTTCACCGCAACAAGTGCGAATGATCATGAAATCTACGAACGGCTCAAGAATATTCACTCCAAACTTTCGCTGCTGATTTGTCTATACGCTTCCATCAGAATGTTACAATCAGAAAGATTGCCGCCTCTTTTTAGCCTATCTACCAGCAACAAAAATTTTTGTGTCGATGAATTACTCAGTTTCTTTTTTTCAGCGAACGTCATTGCCATGCTTTTCAATTCTCTTTTGGAGGAATACTTCTTTGGCAATTCTCCGTCCACCAGATTGAAGACGAAGCCGCACTCGGTATGTCCAAACGTTGGAGTCGATGGGCTCGAAGTCGTCTTGATAAAATCTTTAAATTTATTAGCAGAACTAATAAATTTTCCGCACTCGCATATTATCACGTTGCCACCTCCGAAATTATTTCACGATGCGTGGAAACCCTCTGCCCAAGAGTTTCATTGCACAATTGCTCACCCCTGTGTCTCAGAATCCATCCAAACCAGCGTACGGTTCAAGTAGATGTTCTTATTTAAACTTTTCGATAGTTAGGTATGTCTGCCGATTGGACATCATCTAGCCGATGAATAGCAATTTTGCAACATCAAAGATGGTTGTAAAATGTTGATTTTGTGAATGTGTCATCTATTCAAATACGCCGCGTTAGTAGAGTATTGTCGAAGATATCGACGTTTTATGGATTGTCGATGGTTCTTTTATCGACCAGCAGTGGACCATTCAAATGGATTTAAGTTTAATGATCAAATCTTTGATTTCTACTGAAGTTATATCTCCTAACATCTTTTCTATTCCGTTATACCCACGAGCAGTAACTTTGATATAATATTTACCTCTAACAAGACTTTTGAAAGCAAATTTCCCTTCTGAGTCGGTGAATGTTTCGCCGACAGACATACCATTTGAGCCTGATAGGTTGACCTTTGCACCGATTATTGGCGCGGGATGGGTTGCATCATTTGTGACGATTCCTCCCAGCTGTATGATGGTTTCCGAACTGCCAAGTCCAACCTCATGTCCCGATATCCCGGTTATCTGGAAGTATTCAACCTTTTCCGGATCATCTACACTACTAACTACGTCACCGACTCTCAACGTCCGGATGCCCCCTCCCGCAACCTGCAATTCACTCGATTTTGCAGGTCCTACTGCTCCAAGCTTTACATCCAACGAAGCAGATAGACCCAATCGCTTTATTTCGGTTCCTTCTTCATGATCAGATACTAATTTAGATGAAACTGAAATTTGAGGGTAGGAAATTCCTTCGATACGACAAAATTCTGTTTTCCTGTCGTCCACAATCATCAACATGTCACCTGCACTCAACCCATCGACATTATTCACTGTTATCTGATCATCACCCGTTCCAGCAGGATCGTCGAGATGTACCACAGGCGTTGCCTCAACATCCACACCCATCAGAGGAGTGCCTTTTGACATATCTTCTCGTATTGCGGGATGAATAGACAATATATGGACCGGGACAATAAATCCGTACTCGACGACCTTGGTAGCGACCATGGTGCTTGTGGTCGTCTCATGCAGATCAAGAGGGATTGTGACCACATATTGAATGCTCGGCTTCCAGAACTGGTCTACGGCATTCCAGAATTGCCCTTGACTCTGATCCTTGAATCCATCTGACTGTGCCACTGTGGCTGGAATCTCTGGTGGAGGATCGATTGTTGATAGTCCTCCCTGAAACACATACGATGGAATAAACGGATATTTGAAAAGGGTTTCGAGTATACTGCTCAGCAGATGGTGTTCATCTATAGCGGGCTCGGTTGCAGGCGTAACATCAGCCGGACTCCATGTAGTGATCAGATATGATAGATCAATCCTTACCGGAGGCTTCTCCTGATCCACCGTACCGTCAGACTTGCGATTCACCTGCCACTCGTTCGTCCTCAACTCTCGATTCTCCTTGATATCGTACAGATACAGGTTTATCGTTTCCTTGCTCTTGGAGAGCTTGCTTGCCCAGTTCTTGCTCGGAATATCAAAGCTGATATCATAACTTGCAGACGGAAGTGGAACTTCTCTGCGAAGTAATTCTTCCAAGGTTTTATCAAGATGACTGATCATTATTACTATACATCCTGTTTTGAGTATACTTTACCGAGATTATCATCGTGAGACATTAGTTTCGCCGCAAAGCTTTGCGCAGAGGCTAGAGACACGAATTATTGATGAACATCACCTCGTGGTGGGCGTTTGTGGTTCATCATTTTACTCGCGCCGACTGTATGGCAGCTGTGGGTTTCTGCAGGTGCTGGGGGCATCAGAAAAAAGATTTTGTACTTTTGTTATAATAGACTTGTTGCCAATTAGTGTTCAGTTCCACCAAAAAGCTTTAGATCAAATAAGATATATCTCATAAAGTATGCTGAACATTGATCGAGCGTTAGGCGACGATAGGCTGATAAAATCCATCACTGGACTTTCTGCATCCGAATTTAACAAACTGGTAGATCGCTTTAAGGAAGAATTTCAAAATGAAGCACAGGCTTGGTATGAAACAGGAGTTGAACTTGGGACTAGAGAACGAAAGCCCGGCGGTGGACGAATAGGGAACTTAGGAAGTTACGCGGCGAAATCATTTTTCACGCTTTTTTTATTTCAAGTGTTACCCCACTTTTGATATCTTAGGATTTCTATTTGATCTCAACAGATCGAATGCAAACCGAAATGTTCATAAATTGGAATCAATACTGGAGAAAGCGCTCGGTAGGGCGATGGTGTTGCCAGCGAGGGAAATCAGCACTATGGAAGAGCTGTTAGAGGCATTCCCTGGTGTTAGGAATATATTAATCGATGGCACTGAGAGGCCTATCCAGACACCAAAGGACGACGAGAAACAGAAAAAAAAACTACTCATGGCTTGAAGAAAATGCATACTCGGAAGAATATAATCATCTCCGACAAGAAGAAGTGGGTTGGTTATGTGGGCCCAACCGCGAGTG
>JAYELB010000384.1:0-1609 GCA_034717055.1 Methanobacteriota archaeon | reverse complement strand
TTTGAGCACCTACGAGACGGCGAAGAAACGTGGATATAGATTTATCGAAATGGTCCGGGCAAAGTTCGATCCGCCTGCTGGAGCGAGGGGTTGTGGGGTGGGGGCTTCCTAAAGGTGAGTAGTTACGCCAAATGAAACACTTGCACGATGCATCGACCCTTTCACTTACACAATTCGGATTACCGGAATCTTAGGTAATGAAGTACTCAAACCCCTGTATCATACCTCAAAATCGCGGCAACTCCTCCAAACGCCCTCATCAACTGGTCACCCTCCTCAAAATCGGTGGAGATGAACTCGACGCCCGTACTCATCTGATCGCATATCTCGGTCAGTTCATCGACAACGTCCACAGTGTCAACAATTTTGAGATCAGAGCCGCATACAGGGCAACTCCCCAGAGCGTCATCTGATGCGTCCTCTATCGTCTTCTCTCCGGTGTAATCGCAGTTCTGGCACGCAACGGTTGCACGCACCCTCCGCAGGTCTTCGGATATCAGCAGCAGATCGACAGCGCCCATCCCGAGGTTCTCACGCACCTGTTGATCCCCGTAGGCGGCAAGCCCCTTATCACTCACCAGTTCCCGCATAAACCGCTGCATGACCTTCTTCTCCTTAACAACCTCCAGATCCTGCAGCGCATCGGATGCCGCATCCACCAGTTCGTAAAGACCGGACTCATCCGTATATGCAATATCAAACAACCCTATGATCTTTTTCTGTATTTCATGGTGGAAAAACTCACCTTCTAAAAACTCCTCCTTTGTAGGGGACGGTCCTCCGATTAGTACCCCCTCAAGATCCTTGTGATCGATGGTAAGGAATATCTCGCTTGCGCTATTGCCTATTCTCTTGTAAAAATCGTGGATCGCGATGAGGCGCAGCTGCTGAAACCGTCTTGCACTCTGACCGCCTTTTCTCTGTTTTCCAGGAACCGATGATGTCAGGTGCTTGCGTGACTCGATGGATTTGCCGCGCAGCAGCCCCACGGTCGCCTCCCGCCGGTCGATGGCAAGGAGCCCGAACGTCTTCTTCTCGGTGAGCATATCTTCGAGCGGATCCAGATAAAAGGACGAGTCGCAGTGGTATTTGTACGAGGTGATCGGCTCAGGGGGCTCGATGATCACTGTATCCAGCGTTGTCCGGTGTCCGTCTAGGTCGAGTGTTCCGCAGAATATCACAAACCCATTTTCAGGAGGTCTCGGGTAGTACTTGAGCCGTGCGAGCACCGATTCGAGTGCGCTCTGCACATTCGTGCGTGTCGATTTCGATTTGATGTTTGCCGCCTGCCCATGCTCTGCTTTGAGTTGCGCAACTGCGTCAGAGACCTGCTTGTCCGGAGGGACGTATAGTGAAATCAGTTCCGTGCCCCTACCGGTCCTGCTCCTCATATCTTCGAGTTGCCGCTTGAACTCGTACCGTTTATGCGCCTGCGATATTGTCATCTCAGGTAAGTATTGGTGCGTCTCACTTTAATGAGTCTGTCGATACAAACGGTGCCGCGTCATCGAGACTGCTCAAGCAGGCGGCGCGAAGTTTGGTCATCAGTACGTTGGTGAATTTGCGACTGTAGGCAATTGTCCCCCCTAATAGCAGACGACATGAAGCC
>JAYELB010000383.1:2506-7384 GCA_034717055.1 Methanobacteriota archaeon | reverse complement strand
GAGGAAAACCATTTAAACAAATCAAACAGATCAATCCAGAAGAATCTTGTGAACATTGTGGTGAGGAAATGAAGACTGCGGACGTACGCTGGAAACAACGATTTCAGAATTTTGAGAAAGCTTACCTACGTTTGAAAGAAGCAATGGAGCTGAAAGAATTGACCGAACTTGAAAGAAATGGTTTGATTCAGCGTTTTGAGTTCACACTTGATCTTTCGTGGAAGGTAATGAAAGATTTTTTGGAAGAAAAAGGATTTGTTTTTAAACCTTCGCCCAAGGATACATTGCGGCTGGCACAACAGAGCGAATATATAACTTATGCGCAAGAGCTGATTGATGGATTGGATATACGAAACGAGCTTTCACACGATTATAGCGGTGAAAAATTTGAACGTTCGGAGAAGGAATTAAGAGAAGAAACTTATGTTGCATTGGGACAACTGTACCTCTTTTTTACAAATGAAAAAAACAAATGATCATGCCGAATTATCCTATGAATAACCACAAAGAAAAAAATTCATTTGGGCTTTCCGAGAGGGATGTGAAAACGTTGCAAGATATTTTTAAAGAATATCCTGATGTGAAAAATGTTTTTGTATTTGGAAGTCGGGCTAAGGGGACATACAAACAAGGCAGTGATATTGATCTGGCAATAATGAACGAAGGAGTGAAAGATACGTTTATCCGCAAAATGAAAAGCGATTTTGAAGATAGTAGCCTGCCCTATACCGTTGACTTGGTGAACTACCCCACACTAAAACATCCCGAGCTGAAAAATCATATTGATAGGGTCGGGGTGCCTTTGTTCCAAAAATAACCGCGCTTCTGAGCGATAATCTCCCGCAAAGGCAGCCTGGCGATTCCGGATGCACGATAGAATCGATATCTTGCATTCTTCGAAGATTGATAACGCTTGCTCTATCCCCATCCATTTCACGCCAGGTTCGATCAACTCCTGCACAGCGTCCTCTATCGGTGTTCGGTTAAGGAGAGGCAACCACCCCCCATACATGGGGATTACGGTAACAGTAGGAACTTCACAGGTCCTCTGTAGTATCATGGAAGCAGGCGATCGAGATGGACAGAGTGCCTAAAGATTTCTGTTGAGCCTGAAGCGAGACTTGCGGACGTGAACACCAGTCCTACGGATACTGGACGACCGCAACCGCCACAACCACCACCGCAACCAAAAGAAACGAGGCGAGCATGACGATCCGGTTCGCCTGAAGGATGTGGTGCGGCGATGGATCAGGATATTCGCGTCCGAGCACGTAATGACCCGGTTTCTCAAGCCTGCAACCAAGAGCGCCTGCAACCATCGCCATCGGGTATCCGGAGTTCGGGGACGCTGGAAGCGCGTGGTCACGCAGACAGACCCGTAACGCAGACCCCGGACTGAACCGGAAGGACGGTAGAAGAATGAAAATAACAGACAGCCTTGCAGGAATCCAGTTGGCGATGTCGTCTAACTTTGCAGATACGAAACCGATCGCAGAGAACCGTTCGTTTCTATATCCGACCATCGAGTCAAGCGTGTTCACTGCTTTGTACACAAGAGCACCCGGAATACCAAAGACTGCGAAATAGAGTACCGGCGAGAGGATACTATCCACATAATTCTCGGCAGTCGATTCGATCGCTGCTGATGCGATTTTTGGCTCGTCAAGACCTCGAGCATCCCTGCTCACGAGCGCGATTAGGTCTTTTCTTGCACTCTTGATATCGTTCGCAGAAATATCCCTGTAGATCAGGTTTGAAGAACTAACAAGCGACCGTATCGAGAACGTCGATTTCAAGAAATATGCCATCAAGACGATGCCGATGAGACCGTGCCGCTCTGCCAGAATGGTTAACAGAACACCTGTGACGGCAGCGCACGATACACATATCAACACCAGCACAAGTCCGCAGATGATGTGGTACCTCTTATCGGTCCGCTCGCACCACCCCGATATCCGGTAGATCAGAGTGCCGAGCCAGACCACAGGGTGGGCTGCATTTGGCATCTCACCCGCTACCAGATCGATCGCGACTGCGAGGGCCAGAACCAGTACTGGCATCGGAACTGGAACACTTGCGACCTCCGGAACATCCATAAATACACTCCACAGTGCCGGCATATTAATGTGCCCGCTGATTTAATAAGGTGAACATGAACTTTGTGCACGCGAGTGATTTCCATCTTGGATATGTGCAGTACGGACTTCCCGAGCGGTTCAGGGACTTTGCACGCGCTTTCGACCGGGTTGTCGAGTATACGATCCAGTCAGATGCGGAATTTCTATTAATTGCCGGAGATCTATTTCATAAAAGGAATATTAATGCTCCAACGTACTTGCAGGCGTTTAAAATACTTACGAAACTTGCGGATCGGGGAATTCCGGTGTATGTTATCGAAGGGAATCATGATCTCGCATACCAGAGAGATGTGAACAGCTGGCTACAAATTCTCGATGCACAGGGGCTCTTAAGGCTGATCAAACTCAAGCCAATGCCAGAATGCAGCGTCAAGCTGATGGGCGATTTCGTTGACCTGGGTGGTGTACGCATCTTCGGGGTCAAATATCTCGGATCGCAGACGCGCAACGCGGTACCGGATATAGCGGGGGAGATCGAAAGGGTTAACGAAATAGCTGGCAAACCTGATTATACTATTCTCATGATGCACTTTGGCATGGAAGGGATACTCAGTACATCCGGGATCGGGGAGCTGTCTTATAATTCCCTGGTTCCTTTACGCGATTCTGTGGATTATCTTGCGCTTGGGCATTATCACATACAATACGAGCATGATGGCTGGATATTTAACGGGGGAAGCTGCGAAATGGTCTCGATGTCCGAACATAACAAGCCAAAAGGATTCTATCATGTAGTAGATGGTGCGGCATCGTTTCAGAAGGCTGCGCCGCGTCCGGTCGAGCGATTCGGAATCGATGTTTCCGGAATACAGTCCATTTCCGATCTATATAGTAGCATTCGATCGGCTGTCGATGGCATTCCTCGAAGAGATGCAAAGCCGCTTGTTGAGATCTCGATACATGGTGAACTTCTGTTTTCAAAGACTGATATATCCATCGAAAAGATAAGAGAGATTGTTTCAAGCATTCTTGATCCATTATGGACAAATGTAAAGATTACTGATACAAAAGAACCTCTCAGCTATTCCGCTGACGGGCCGACCAGACGAGATGTTATTGAGCGATCTGTAATCGAAGAGGTGGTCAAAGGTTCGCAGTACCGCAGTCATACGAACGATGTTGTGGATACGATCATCGAGGCAAAACAGCTTGCCATAACCGGGGTTGATTCACAGAGCATCTTTTACCGCCTGCAAGACTCATATAATGCGGTTAAACGCAAGCACAAGGGACAGGCAGACCTACCATTTGAGCGGGGGTGTGCGGATGTGGATTAATTCTATTGAACTTAAGAATATAAAATCGTACAAACATGCGACCATACCATTTGAACGCGGCATAAACGGCATAAGCGGAGAAAACGGAGCTGGAAAGACAACGATTCTTGAAAGCGTTGGATTTGCACTGTTCAATTACAGTCCTGTAAAACAGAACGTGAAAAAGTATTTTTTGCGAAAAGGTGCAAAGTCAGGAGAGGTGAGAGTCAACGTAGTTGCATCCGATGGTCTTGAATATGAGATTGTGAAACCAATCAGCGGCGAGTACCGGGTTCTCTCCCGGATCGGGCAGCTGGCAGTTGGGACGGATGATGTTTTGGACTGGATCGCAGAAAATCTTTTTGATGGCAAGATACGTCCACAGGAGCTAGCTCCCATATTTCAAAACACCGTAGGAGTCCCGCAGGGAACGTTCACGTCAGCATTTCGTTTAACAGCAGCCCCCCGAAAAAAAGAGTTCGACCGCATTCTAAAGGTGGATGAATACCGGACAGCGTTTGATAACTTAAGCGATGTTGCAAAGATCGTAAAAAACGAGATCGATGACCTTGATAAGAGACATCATGAACTTAAAGGTAGTACGGCAAACTATAGCGAGTTAAAAGCGCGGTTTGGTCGTGAAATGGATAGAGTTTCTAAGATACGGGAAGAAATTGATGAACTCACGAAATATCTTGTGCAACTTGGGATTAAAAAGGACGATCTCGGTAAAAAGAAGGAATCGATCGATTCCACAAGAATCGAGATTGAAAAACTGGAAAGAGACGTCAAAGATTTGGGTAAACACCTGGTAACTGCGAAAAAACAGCTTGAAGAGGCGATTGCTGCGGAGAAGGTACTTGAGGAGACGAAGGAGTTGAAAGAAGAGTATCTTAAGTCTCAGAATAAATTGGAGGGTATGGATGGCGAGAAAAAGAAAAGAGATCGTCTCAATGAGCAGAGGGTAAAGCAGGAGGGTAAGATAAAGCAGATGGAATTGGAACTGGAGAAAAAGAAGACACTTCTGGAAGAACTGGAAGATCACAGAAAGAAGCTATGCGAGATTGAGCCACTCGTAAAGGAGCAGAAGGAGATTGAAAGAGAGATAAAGAGTGTAGAAGAGCAGATGCGAGAGATCGAGTCTCTCCAGTCCGACATCCATGATCTCAAGGAGAAGACGATACTATTTGAAACTCTGTCAAATGACCTTCAGAGACTTGAAAAGGAGCGAGGCGAGATTGAACCACTCGTAAAGGAGCAGAAGGAGATTGAAAGAGAGATAAAGAGTGTAGAAGTGCAGATGCGAGAGATCGAGTCTCTCCAGTCCGACATCCATAACCTCAAGGAGAAGACGATGCTATTTGAAACTCTGTCAAATGACTTCCGGAGACTTGAAAAGGAGCGAGGCGAGATTGAACCGCTTGTCAGGGGAGCAGAGGATCTTGGACACCAGAAACAGATGATTGTCGTCAAAAAATCAGGGA
>JAYELB010000383.1:0-2406 GCA_034717055.1 Methanobacteriota archaeon | reverse complement strand
GGACTGAACGATCCGGAGAAACGAATGAATAAGAACAGTTCCGAGATGTCCCGGATAACAGGTCAGCTGTCACTGCTATCGGATGTGAAAGCCAGGTTGCAAGAGCGCGATGCGAAGATGAAGGATCATGACTCGATATTCTCCCAAAAGTACTCAGCGTACCTAACAGATGTCCCTGAGGATTCCCCCCTTTCTGTTAAGATTGGGAAGACTATGGGGCTGATGGAAAAGCGAGTGCATGGACTGAACGATCCTGATCGGCAAGCGTCGAAGATAGATGCGCTGATGGGTGCGGCAAAACGAGAACTGAGCCGGATAAAAACTGAAGAAATTGATATGGAGCGGGAGAACTCTGTATTGTTTGATTTAAAGCTCGGATTATCTGAATTTTCGGATCTTGACTCGAGGGAGGCGGAGATCAGACAGACGATGAGCGATTGCAAGCCGCATTACCTGAAATACCTCCGGAATGAGAAGAACGCCGGAACGGTGGCGCTGTACCGGGACAGATGCGACGGAGTGAACAGTGAGATCTCGGAGAAGTTGAAGGAGAATGACCGCTTGCATAAGGCTCTGACTGAACAGATGTCCACGTTCGATGATGGTGTGTATGAACTCGCAAAGACGAAGCACGAGGATGGAAAAATCGAGCTTGGAAGCAAGAAGGCAGAGCATAGTGCGATATCAGAGAATCTTGATAAGATAAAGAAGGATCTGGAGATTGTGGAGTCGCTGATCATGGAAAAGGATAAGCTGCGGTGGGAGTGTAAATCGAAAAATGAGTTTCTCAGCTACATCGAGTTCATAAGGTCTACGCTCAAGGATTCTGCCCAATCGATCGCAGGAAAACTTATTAAAAACATAGGAGAAGAAGCTAACAGGACATACTGCGAGATCATCAACGATTATACGCAGGAACTCAGATGGACACATGATTATGCGATTATTGTAACAGAACATGGGGAAGAGAAGGAGTTTAACCAGTTAAGCGGCGGAGAGCAGATGGGGGCATCGCTTGCGGTGCGTTTTGCACTCCTGAAGATACTTTCCGGGTGCGATGCTGTATTTCTCGATGAACCAACCCAGAACATGGACGAAACACGCAGAGAGAAACTTTCGGAGCAGATACTGAATATATCCGGATTCAAACAAATTTTTGTCATATCGCACGACGACACGTTCAACGAAAAGTACGAGAATGTGATCAGGGTGGAGAAGATCGATGGAGAAAGCCGGGTTGTGAGTGGGGGCATGGTATCGTGATCAAACAGCGTGATAGGATCCGCAGATACTCGCAGCCGCATCTGCCCCTGCAGTAGATATGACCTGAGGTAAGGGCTTAGAATGACGAAAAAACGAAACAAAAAGATGTCGGAAAATCCGTGGGCGTATGTTAAGAAGAAACACAGGCTGAATGCCCGTCAGATCGCTATGGCTAAGGAACTCGGGATGCGCCCCAAAAAGTTCGGAAGCATGGCTCCAAATAAGTCAGAACCGTGGAAAGGACCGCTCGGAGAGTTCATCGAAGAATGCTATTATAAACGGTTCAAAGATAGGGAGCCGGTGTTATACAAGCCTAAAAGCTCGAAGAAGAGTAAGAAGAACTCCTGATTTTGCGTGATAGTCGTCAGCATGTCAGGCATGTCGGGATATATCGATATCGGCGCAGGATTTGGGTTTTCCGATAGCTCTGGCGAGTTGGCATTCGACGGCAATTGTTAAGTTATCTGAACAAATCCATATATCCAGAGGTAAAGAATTTAGAGTTGTGGAGTGGTTGCTTATGAAAATTCCAAAAATATCCGAACAAAAAGGGGTTTTAGAATATAGTAATAGGTTGTCCGAACTGTACGCTACAACCCATGATGCTGAAATGAGGAAAATAAAAGGGCAAGTAACGAAACATGATACATTGCCTGATGTCGTTTTATATGACTCGCAAAGAAAGCATCTTTTTTTGATAGAAGCCGTTACGGCACACGGCCCGTTATCACCCAAACGTCAGATAGAATTGGAAGCGGTATTGGAATACTGCAAAGTAAAAAGAATATATATCAGTGCATTCCCTGATTTTCGCGAGTTTAAGCGGCATATTGATAACATTGCGTGGGAGGCAGAAGTATGGGTGGAAAACAATCCGGATCACGTAATACATTTCGATGGAACAAAGTTTTTTGCAGTATACGGTGGTTAAAATGCCGGTAGTGTCTACAAACGCCCGCAACAAACCTTTCCCTGGTGCCCCCTACACACCCCCCACCACTCGGCAACCCTGCCACGGATGCACTACAATTCCAATGGATGTGAGATTACCATGATCAGATTCACCAAACTACACGGAAACGGAAACGACTTCATCTTAATCGACGAATACGCTGGCGAGGTCATCCCGGACAAACCCGGTTT
>JAYELB010000382.1:0-7391 GCA_034717055.1 Methanobacteriota archaeon | reverse complement strand
CACATCCGATCTAGCTACACTGAAGTCTTGTACATAAGCAACCTGGCGACATGCTAGTTTCGCCCCACACCCTCACTCAACCGTAACACTCTTTGCAAGATTTCTCGGCTTATCGATCTCGCAACCCTTATGACGTGCGACATAGTATGCGAACAACTGAAGCACGACTGAAGAAAGGACAGGCGCGATCCACGGATCGGTATCCGGTATCCTGAGCACATAGTCCACGTATTTCACAATCTCAGTGTCGCTCTCGTTTGCGATGCCGATGACGGTTGCACCTCGTGCCTTCACCTCCTTTATGTTCCCGAGCATCTTTTTGTACACCGGATCCGCTGTCGCTATCGCAACCACTGGGACTCCGTCGTAGATCAGGGCAAGCGGACCGTGCTTCAGTTCGCCTGCTGGAAATCCTTCTGCCGGAATGTACGATATCTCTTTTAATTTTAGCGCGCCTTCAAGCGCGACTGGGTAGTTTGCACCTCTGCCCATAAACAGGAACTGATCAGCATCAGCAAACATGCTTGCGCACTTCCGAATATCCGGCGCACTGTTAAGCACACGCTGGATGTCCCCGCTCATCTGCTTTAATTCGTATACGAAGTCGTTTACATCAGCCGTTGATAACGTCTTTCTCGCTTTACCAAGCTCTACTGAAAGCAGAAGCAGACATGCCAGTTGCGATGTGAATGATTTGGTGGCAGCAACACCGATCTCGGGTCCCGCTCTTGCGAACAGGCACTGGCACTCCCTGGTTATGCTGCTTCCGAGCGCATTGACGATCCCGAGTTTCTGGCTGCCTTTCGATCCTGCTTCCCTGATCGCTGCAAGGGTGTCAGCGGTCTCTCCTGACTGCGTGATCGCTATCACGAGATCACCGCAATCGACGATCGGATCGGTGTACCTGAACTCGGATGCGATCTCGACATCGACAGGGATCCTGGCAAACCGTTCAATAACATACCGCCCAAAGAGCCCTGCATGGTACGAGGTTCCACATGCGATGATCACGATCCTCCTGACGTTCGGCAGCGCCACACCGAGATCTATTCCTTCTGCCGATATTCTTCCTGAAAACGTATCCCTGATGGTGTCTGGCTGTTCGAATATCTCTTTTAGCATGAAATGTTCATAACCACTCTTTTCTGCCGATTCCGGATCCCATTCGATTGTTTCAATCTTCTTCTCAACAGAAACCCCGTCGAGCGTCGTGATATCGATGTTGGAAGATGTTATTACTCCAATCTCGCAATCGTTCATGAAGATAACATCTCTCGTGTACTTAAGGATCCCGGATACGTCAGACGCTACAAAAAAACCACCACCCCCAAGTCCAAGGACAAGTGGACTATCCTTCCGCGCAACAACGATCCTGCCCGGATCATCAACGCTTACCGCCGCGAGTGCGTACGATCCGCGAACCATAGATAGTGCGTTTCGCACTGCTGATTCGAGATCGCCATCGTAATATTCCTCGATCAGATGCGGAAGTATCTCTGTGTCGGTCTCTGATTTGAATTCGTGATCCGATTCGATCAATTTGTCTTTTAGCTCTGTATAGTTCTCTATGATCCCGTTGTGGACGAGAGCAATCCTGCCGGTACCATCGGAGTGTGGATGCGCATTCATGGTCGATGGCTTTCCATGCGTTGCCCACCGCGTATGCCCGATTCCGATGTGCCCACCAATATCAGGCGTGATCGATATCAGGTCATCGACGCTTCCTTCGGTCTTGGATGTGCGGATCTCATCACTTTCATCACCCATGACCGCGATTCCTGCAGAGTCATATCCGCGGTACTCCAATTTCTTCAAGAGATCGAAGAGAACTGGCATGGCTTCGGATGTTCCGATATAACCAACGATGCCACACATATCACATCACCAGCGCATGGGGTGGTATCTGCTTTCTGATGACCGCACCGGTTTCGATCCTGCACTCCGGTCCAACGAGCGTGCCAGCCACCGTCGAGACGTTGCATCCGACCCTATTACCATCTCCGAGTACGGTGCCAAGTTCGCCTGCATAGCATAACATTCCTTCCAGTTCTATCATCAGGTTCTTTCCGCTCTCTGTGATGAAATGGCTCTCGATGAGGTTGTTCTCTCCTATAATGGAATTTTTTATGGTGCTTCCCGAGCCGATGTAGGTGTTATCAAGGATCACGCAGTTCCTGATGTACGTGAACGGCTCGATCGTGACATTGTCTCCGATGGATGTCGACGGTGCGATGACCACGTTGGGTCCGATCTCGCAGTCCCTTCCGATGATCACGGGACCTTTGATGTACGAACCTGCTCCTATAATCGAATCGCTACCAACGATCACGCGACCTTTGACCAAACCAGCCACCTCCGCGGTTTCGTGCACCGATTCAGGGGTGTCCTCAAGAACCCTTGCGTTAACACCAAGCAGGTTCCATGAATGTATCACATCCATCCATGTGTGGTCTGTTCTGTACGCACGTACCCCACATCCTGCAGCGACCATCCGCTGTATCGAATCGGTGATCCCGAACTCACCGAGATCGGACTTAAGTGTTTCCTCGATCGCGTCAAAGATATCCTGATTAAATATATAGATGCCTGTATTGACATTGCAGACACCTTTCAGTGCCAGACCCTCGGTGATCTTTCGAACATTCCCATCCATCTCTTCGACAAGCGCATATCCTGCAGCATCCGCTCTTGCCGCGGTCAGAATCGATACGCCTCCCGTGTGTTTCTCTGTGAGATCTGCAATCGTCTCTTCGCTCACGAGATTGTCGCCATTCAGTACAAGAAATTCGCCCTCCACGAGACCTTTTACCTGTTTTATCGCGTATGCAGTACCGAGTTGCTGTTTTTGCTCTGCATATTCAATATTGACACCAAAATCCTTCCCGTTCCCGAAATAATTCATGATGCGCTCTTTTGCATACCCGACAACCATTATAATATCCTTGATACCGCTGTCGTGTAGCGCTTGCACCACATACTCAACCGTTGGCTTGTTTGCGACCGGAAGCAGCACCTTCGATCTCGTAAGTGTCAGTGGTCTGCACCGCACTCCTTCACCCGCAGCAAGAATAACCGCTTTCATCAGTGGTTATCTATTGGTCTCTGCTTTAAATATGTCGCACCCTCCATATTGCAAGCATTCGCTTATCTGAAGCATGTCATCGATGAACATCCCTCTTCCGGTACACATCCCATGTCTCGAAGAGAAGCCACAATGCAAGCACGAAGATCGCGACACCTATTCCGGTCAACAACAACATATCCGCCTCTCCTGAGGTGATATAACCGGTGTAATATGTTCGGATGTTCAGCACCATGGCAACCATCGCGGTAATCATCATAAAGATCATCGGGATCAGTGTATAGATGACCGGCTTCTTCGTCTGCATGAGGTACATGGTGATCACGAGCAGAGCGAGTGCTGCGAGCAGTTGGTTGGTCGTTCCGAAGACGGGCCAGAGAATCAGTCCGCCTTTGCCTGCATCCCTTGCAAGCGCAAGCGCAAGTGCGGTGAGTACAGCGACCGCACCCCCAATGTATCGATTCCTGATGATGTTTACGTTATAGTTGCTGCCGATCTCCCCGATCACGTATCGTTGCAATCTTGTTGCGGTATCGATAGTGGTCATCGCAAAACTGACAACGACGACGCCAACGATCGCAATAGCGAATTCAGGCGGTATTCCACAGGCTGCAACAAAACTCCCAGCACCATCCACAAAGGCAGAGAGTTTCGGTAGAAGTCCTGCTGCCGCGCCCCAACTAGCATAATGCTCGTTCCAGAGCGATATGGTAGTAAATCCTGCTGTGCATGCAATGATGGCAATGGTAGCTAATGCGCCTTCTGCAAGCATGCCACCATAACCGATCATTTTTGCGTGAGCCTCATTGTCCAGTTGCTTAACAGTGGTTCCCGATGACACGAGGCTGTGGAATCCGGATATCGCGCCGCATGCGATCGTCACAAAGAGGAATGGGTAGATCGACGGAGCACCTTCCGGGTGTAACTGAACTGCAGGCGCAACCACCTCCGGTCGCAAGATCAGGAGCCCGAGATACATGAGCCCCATGCCGATGAAGAGTTCATGCGCGTTGATATGATCCCTCGGCTGCAAGAGTAGCCAGACCGGGAGCACCGATGCGATGAACGAGTAGAGCAGTATGATGTATATCCATGTGGTCAACCCGGAACCGAGGAATGTCTCTCCGAGTACAATTGGATCCAGTACATACACTCCAATGTATATCGTAACGTACATAACTACCACCGCGATGATGGTCGGTATCAAGACGCCGGTCTTCATCCGATATACCATGTATCCGACAGCGACCGCGATGATCATCTCGCAGGCTATTGGGAAGACTGTCTGAGGATACCAGTCAAGCATCAGAGCAATCACAAGAGCAAAGACCGCAATCACAACCAGGAGCAGGAAGAACATGATCAATAAAAACAGATTCCTTGCACGAGTCCCTATGATGTCTTCGGTAAGTTCGCCGATGGACTTCCCCTGATGCCTCAGAGAGACGACCAGCGAGCCGAAGTCATGGACCGCGCCTAAGAATATCGTCCCGAACACAACCCAGAGAAACGCGGGAAGCCAGCCCCAGATCACACCGATAGCGGGACCGACGATTGGTGCTGCACCTGCAATCGACGCGAAGTGATGTCCGAAGAGTATGGATTTCAGGGTCGGCACATAGTCGACACCATCCTCCAATTCGTGCGCGGGTGTTTTCGCAGCCGGATTTAGTGCAAATATCTTTTCTGCAAGAAAGGTTGCGTAGAACCTGTATGCCAGAAGAAAACCACCAAATGACATAATTGCAAGTATTAACGCATTCATCATATACCTCCAATGGACTGGTAATTATCAATTGTATTTTGGTGAGATCGCTTGCATATATGCTTTCCGGTTACCTCGGGGCTGTCACATTATATGGTGTTTGAGGCTTGCCAGAAAATAACCTGTTAAAATTTTGCATCATCAGCCCATTCATTCCTCCGTGATAAACTCGGCAAAAGGGATCGTGAATGGTACGAATAAGCAAATTGTACGAATGTCGTGGACGTGGGGCGTTATCGGATAACTTTGCTGGTACTTATCCAAAATTGTTGTTAATATTAGCGTATAAACTCTAAAATTCGAAGTAGTTCCCTCGGAGGTCTACTGATGCTATTTTCGTGGTAACAAAGAAAATTGGAATGAAAATTGAAAACGCATGCGGACGATGCATAATTTTAGCGTCAGGAAACTACCTTGGATTTTGGAATATAAAACCACGAGATTACACGAGATTAACGTAACTACTCAGGTATGTTGATTGGTAGCCCGATTACGAGCCTATACTTTCTGGTTTGATGCGAAGGAAGTTATACCTGCGAATAACAGTTGATCTTAGTCGGGTTCGGTATCGCCCGATGTTGATTTAAAGGGATTTTTTGTACGAAATCCACTCAAACTTCGGTTACTACGGATCACCGAATTTGGAAACGCTACCAGAACTTTGATGCAAGCGACCGCTTCGCAACACAATCCTCCGCAAATGCACAGAGCTTGCATGGCGCGTCCTGAGGGCGATCAGGCATCCTACCACCTTTGATCATCCGAACTCGGTTTCGAAGCTCGAGAACCCTGCGCCGATCTCTTGATCTGATAACCACCTCCCGCATATCAAAGAACCGTACGTACTCCACAAAACCGTGCTCCACGACCGATCCGAACCGTTCTTCCACAAGCATCGCATAAGCCGTGATCTGTAGCCGGTCGGGTTTCCATACCCCATTTTCCGGCTTATCGCCTGTCCTGATCATGTACGGCAGCACGCGGTCACCCACCCGTACCAGTTTGTCTGGAGACCCCGCGAGCCCGAGAGCGTCCGAATAGATTGCGTACTCGACTGCACACGGAGTTATCCTTGCGATAAGTTCGTCCCTCCCGGTTCTCCGGATGACGTCCGTGATCCGCAGTCCGATTGCGCCGGTATCGATGCTATCTGCTGCGTCCCTGATCACAGAGCGATCCACACCTGCAAGTTCGGCACGGTAGATAACAGATAGGTCGTTTACGATGCGGTCAAGTTCGGTCCGCAGCACTTCTGCCACATCTTCACTTGTACTTGCAGCGGCGTGGTGATATGTGAGCGAAAGTTCCTTTGAGAGTAGGTGGACTAAGTATCTCGTATCCACATCCCGCTCTACCGGTTTGCGGTCGTTTTTACGACTGCGAAAGTATACAAGGCGCGGGCATCGCAGATAAGTGATGAGATCAGAGACCGGAACCGTATCAGCCATCACTGAGCCGATTTGATCGTGACGCCCTTTGCTCCCGCCTCCACCGTGACCAGTGTCTTCACATCACGTCCCGCGGCACGCAGTACCTCTGCGCCTTCGCCGCGCTCGATGACCACGACGATATCCGATACCTCCGCGCCAGCAAGTTCAAGCGCAAGGCTGACCGCTTTCATCGTACCCCCGGTACTGATCACATCGTCCACGACCAGCACACGATCGCCTTTATTAATCCCATTCAGATATAGCTCTCCCTTTGAATATCCTGTGCGCTGATGTACGGCAATCTCATTTGGTAGATTGTACTGCCTTTTTCGGATGACTACAAGCGGGATGCCCGTTTTCATGGAAAGCGCGGTCCCGATCGGGAGCCCCATCGCCTCGATGGTCACGATCTTGTCCACACTGGTATCCGCTAGTTCAATGATGCGATCCGCAACCTCTGAGAGGAGCGCGGGTGTAAGTTCGGGTACGCCATCCGTTATCGGGTGGATGAAGTAATAATATTCGCCACGAAGCGTGATCGGCGCGTCTTTAAGCGACTTCGTGAGTATCGGAAGCATAGACTCCATGTTGTTACAATGTTACATATTCTTTTGGGATTGATTGGTTTAGTGCTCACCGAACAATAAAGTAACAAAAGTACAGCTTGAGTAACTCGTGGTAGGAACCACACAGTTACACGGATTTTCACAAGATTTCTGTATTAATCTTGTGTAATCTCGTGGTTTTATATGCTAATATTCACACAATTTTGGATAAGCACTAGCAAAGTTATCCGATAACGCTCCACATCCATGACATGCGTACAATTCGCTTATTCGTGCCATCCGGATCCTTTTGCTGATTTTATCACGGATGGATAGATGGGCGGATGATACGAATTGTAACAGGTTATTTTTCGGTGGCCCCTTGGACATTCGCGGGTTTGCGACGCGTGACCGAAATCGCTAATGCCTTTGGCATCGGTGCGGTAACCAAGGTAACCCAGACGACCCAAAGTGGTCGTAATCGCAATTACCAGTTTATTTCACGCTCTTGATAATCCCATGGATCACATTGTCTTGCGTAACTCCGGTCCGCTCTGCCTCGAATGACA
>JAYELB010000381.1:0-24815 GCA_034717055.1 Methanobacteriota archaeon | reverse complement strand
CCAGAGATCGCAAGCGAGATCCGGTCTGGATCAAGATCAGCACCCGAATACCCGGCAGCAGCAATCACCCTCCCCCAGTTCGGATCTTCCCCGTGGACCGCGGTTTTGACAAGCGGCGACGTGACGATCGCTTTCGCTGCCTTTTTTGCATCCCCATCTGTCTTTGCGCCGGTAACCCTCGCCACGATAAATCGCTCCGCGCCTTCTCCGTCCCGGGCGATCATCTTCGCAAGTTCGGTGCAGACGCAGTCGAGCCCTTCCTGAAATTCCGGTTCACTCAGTCCTGGCTCATCCGGCGTTCCCACCTTCATCTCTGCGGTCGCTGTGAGAAGCACCATGTCATTGGTGCTGGTATCACCATCCACGACGATCATGTTGAAACTACGATTTACAGCACGTTCCAGGCACGAATTAAGCATCCCATAAGGTATTGCGGCATCGGTGTAGATGAACGCAAGCATCGTCGCCATATTCGGGGAGATCATGCCAGAGCCTTTAGTGATACCGCCGATACGAACTCCTGATGCGAGTTCGACCGCAAATTCCTTCGGATATGTGTCTGTTGTCATGATTGAGCGGGCTGCAGCCGTGCTACCCGCCTCCGAGTCAGACAATCCCGCGATCACGGAATCGATCCGATCCTCGATCCACATCATATCAAGCGGAACACCGATGACGCCTGTAGATGCGGGCGCGATCGAACCCGTCCGGACTCCAAGCCTGTCTGCTGCAATCGCCGCCATGCTGATGGCATCGGAAATCCCTTGCTCCCCGGTAAACGCATTCGCACATCCACTGTTTGCGATGATCGCTGATAGCTGCTGGCTTTTGAGATGCTCTCTGGTCACGACAAGCGGAGCTGCAATGATCTTGTTTCTTGTAAAAACCCCGGCAGATGTACCACTTCCTGTTATCACGGCAAGTCCGTACTTGCCTTCCTTGATCCCATACGCATGCACGCCGCGAACAGCGCACACGCCACCGATTACCTGTTTCATCGGTTTACAATTAGAACCGCGCTCCTTTTATATCCATGCATCAAACCGGTTACCATGGATAATCCGCTAAAACTCTGTAGCGCGATCTCTGCTGCGATCGATGATGCGATCGCGCCCGTAATCGGCACGGCAGACTCGGGAAGGGAACTGTATATCGGCGCTGACGGCACACCCACGAAGAAGATCGACGAGGTGGCAGAGAATGCTGCACTCGATGTTATGAGGGACGACGGGCGGAGGATACTGCTCATCAGCGAGGAGTGCGGCGAGAAAGTGATTCATGGAAAGAGGGAAGAGCTCGAGAGAACTGCTGTTACCGAGAACGATACCGACTTTACGCTCGTTCTTGATCCGCTCGATGGGACTTTCAATGCTGTGGCTGGTATTCCGTTTTACTCAGTCTCCATCGCAATCGGCGGACATGATCTCGCTGATATATCATTTGGGTACGTCCGGAATCTCTATTCAGGCGAGGTCTATCATGCAGAGGCGGGAATGGGGGCATACCGAAATAAAAAACGCATCAGCGTATCAGGAAACGATGAACTGCAGAAATTCAGCGTAACTGCTTATGCCTACCGGACAGACTCGACAAAGATCTCTGATCTTGGAAGAGCCGTGCGGAGAATTCGGGTTCTCGGAAGCGCATCGCTGGAACTCTGTTATGTTGCGGCAGGCGTTCTTGATGCCTTTGTCGACTTTCGCAGGTACTTAAGGGTGATCGATATCGCTGCAGGAAAACTCATCATTGAGGAGTCTGGTGGATCTGTCACCGACACCGCGGGCATCCGGCTTCGTGGCGAACTCTCGATCGGGTCGAGGGTGAGCATGATCGCATCAAATGGGCAGATTCATGGGCAGTTACTGGAACTGATCGCGGAATGAGGGGGCTGTTTTGAGAGGTGTGGTTTGTGATGTCAGTGGGTTTCTATGTGGGGGGGTGGTGGTTGATGTGTGTCTGATGCAGGAGGTGGAAGGATCACAAAGATGCGTTTAAAAGATTGAAAAAGTATTTATAGGAGGGGAAGTGGATCCGGGATAAGGATAAAGTATACAGGATAGATACGGAGATAGATCGGATCATAACCTGCTTTAAAATGTCAGTTATCAATTTATGCAGTCTGTCTTTGGCAAGATGTATGGATCGTGAAAAAGTAACTACTCAGGCACCCAATACTACTTTGTCAGATTAACTGCCCATTCAGGCGCTTGATGTTGGTTTTGTTTTCCAAACGGTTTGAGGTCATGCCACCGCACGCTGTTGATTTGTCTGTAATGTGCCGAAGTATGACTGCCAAACCGACAAAATCCCACACCCACGAAGAAGTAGCTATAGCCAAGCTGGATAAGTTTAAGCCAGGTGTTTTCGACAAGATATTGGGGCGCGCAGAGTCCAATCGAGACAAGTTGGTCAGGAATGTTAGAGGGGCAAGAGAAACAGATGAAAAGGGATATCAAGAGGCTTTGCAAGCATACGGGAAAGAGTGTGTGGACTGGGAGGCATCCCGCGAAATTGCCAGTAGGATGCTTGCGGGTAGTGCCGCGGCATATATGGATGCAATCAGACAGGCAGACCTATTCAGTGACATCAGCGAACTTGGATCATCTATCGAATTTCAAGCCGAGAGTATCACCCTATTTGAAGCAACTCTGCACGTGAACAGCGAGCAGATTATCCCTTCAGAAGCCAAGAGTCTGTTGAAAAGTGGAAAGCTTTCGGTAAAACAGATTCCGAAAGGTAGATTCTACGAGCCATATCAGGATTACGTTTGCAGTTGTGTGTTACGAGTTACAAGAGAGTTGTTTGTATTACTGCCCATCGAAATGGTGATGGTCAATGCTATGGGGGGTATCTTGAACACTCAGACCGGCTATGGAAGAACAGCCCATTCTCTATGTAACAATCCCGCGAAAGACACTTGAAGGACTGAATTTTGAAATGATAGACCCTTCGGATTCGATGAACAACTTTGTCCATCGGATGACGTTCAGAAAAACAAAAGGTTTTAGTACCGTTGAGACTCTCAATGATTCAGATTTCCTTTTATGAGTCATTTCTGTCGGTTTAAACCGTCAGAAAAGATGCATGCACCGATCGTGCTCCTCGAAACGATCAGCGCGCACATAAGCTTATGCGACGATCCACTCTGCAGATTAATCAATGGCCGTAAATCGGTTGTCACGAATCTCAATGCTTAGAGCATGCCCTTCGTGCTTGGAACCTCAGACCCACTGACCGTGGCAGCCCTCGCGAGCGCAATCCCAAATGCCTTGAAGATCGCCTCGATTATATGGTGATCGTTCCCGCCGCTTGCTGAGATGTGCGCGTTGATGCCGGCACTCGTAGTTAGTGAGTGGAAGAAGTGCGGTACCATCTGGGTCGTGAGATCGCCGACCACGTCTGAAGAGAACCCGGCATCGAAGACCAGGTAACTTCTCCCGCTAAGGTCGAGGATCACGCTTGCACTCGCTTCATCCATCGGAACCCTGACATCGGCAAACCGCGTAATCCCCGCGTGATTCCCGAGTGCCCGTGCTATCGCCTGCCCAAGCACGATACCAACATCTTCGACCAGGTGGTGGTCTCCGAGTTCGGTATCCCCTGCCGCGCGGATGGTGAGATCGAACAATCCGTGTCTCGTAAACGAGTCCAGCACATGATCGAGAAAGGCAACACCTGTGCCGATCTCTGATCTGCCGGTTCCCTCGATCACAAACGTCAGATCTATCTCTGTTTCGTTTGTCTTTCGGTGAATAGTCGCTTTTCGCATGGCTGTTTATCGGTATAATCTGCCGGTGATCTCTTTTATGCTGGCTCTGGTCTCACCCGCCATGGCATCCAGTTTTCGATCCATGCTCTCCTCCATGCCCTGAATATTGATCCGCAAGGATCGCTCCTTCGCCTCGATCTCGGATTCGATCTTCCTGAGCCGCGCATCCGCGCTCATGATCATCGCGGCGAGCGCAGCTACCAGTACCATCGCAGAGATATAGATAACGGGATCCTGGTTCTCCAGGTAATTGAGCCACTCATACGTCAGCACAAATGCTGATACGACCATCAACGCTGCATATATCATATCTTTTGTATCCATTCAGGCACAACCTTTGGTTAGTTGATGTATTATCGATCGCACACATTTATAAATCTTAACATAAAATCCGGGATGTACTTGGCGCGATCTCGGTGTTTGGTCTGAGAGATGCAAATGCTCGCGATCAGGAAATCACCCAAAAATCATCCCTGCACCACTACATGTATCAGCATGATGAAGGTCGTATGTTGTTGGGACGCGTATGAACGGGTAGGGGTAGGTGCCAGAAAACGATACGAATTTTGTTCATTCGTCTCTCGCATTTGCATTTGTTAGGCGAAGTGCTTGTCAAACTCAATCAGAGTGCCGAATCTGTTCTGCTGAAATGCCTGCCTGATCCAATTTGGAATAAATTGTCACAAGAATGGCAGTAACTACTCACGTTTTGGAAGCCAGTAGGAACCAACCTCATTTGTAGATTGCACCTCCAAATCCGAACCGCTATTTACCCTAGATTTACAGCCCCCGAATCGCCACAAGCTTTATATATCTGAGCTATCTAGTAAATAGCTAATAAAAAAAGTACCCATAATACCCGAAACCGAGATCCGGATCAACAACATCAGCGGATTCTACATCCGAAAGGTTACACCTTTAGGAATAAGCGCAAAAGTTAATTGTCCGAAAGAACATTTAGGAAAAACCGTGTATCTGGTGATCTTGAACCATGATGAAGAAGAAGGATGAAGACCTGTTAGAGGATCTGAAGAAGTACATCCATGATTTATAGCGAAAAATCGCTAAATTAGAGAAAGATCTCAAAAGGAGGAGTGCTGGTAAGAATGCCTTCGCCATCCATCGGTGTTCGGTTAAGGGGGAACCACGAGATTACACTGATTTCCACAAGATTTTTATGTCAATCTCGTGTAATCTCGTGTAATCTCGTGGTTTTATATGTTGACGCCCCCACAATACTCGAGTAAGTACGCTTGGGTGAAGATAATAGGTAGTGCTAAAGGTGGATCTCATGGGCGCTTAACCGAACATATACAAATGTTTGTCAACCCCCGCGGCAGCAGCGATACCACAACCTTGATATATACATCTCCCGATGTCGTCAGAAGAGGCGTTTATTTGACCGAATTTGATATACACGTTGGCTACACACACATCAAAAATCCGATCGCGCTTGCACCGATGGCAGGCATAACAAACATTGATTTTGTCGCGGATAACGCAATGGACGCGGGGATTGCCACGATCGGTGGATACAATCTGGACGATGCGACAAACGAGGCGGCAAGGCGCATCAACGAGCGCGGGCGTGCTGAATTTTTGACACCCGATCCGATTGAACATCTGCGGCGCGAACTCGATCGCTTGGAAGGGATAGATGACCGCCCCACAATCGCACTCAACGTCAGAAGTACGGAAATTACGCCGCTAATAAAGGCAGCACTTCTTGCGAAGGAGTATGGCGCAATCCTCGAGATTGATTGCCATTGCCGACAGCCGGAGATGACCGATATTGGTGTGGGCGAACCGCTTCTCCACGATTTGCAGAAACTTGGATCGATCATATCAAAGATCAAGAAAACAGGAGTTGTCCTTTCTGTAAAGACCAGATCCGGAATCGTGGACGACCGCGAACTTGCGGTAGCGATCGAGGAGGCAGGCGCGGATATAATCCACATCGATGCCATGGAACCCGGATTCGGTGTTGACTATAATGCGATCAAGGCGGTAAGAAATGCCACCGATCTCTTTATCATAGGCAACAATTCAGTCACGGATTTCAGAAGCGCAAAGGATATGTTCGGATACGGTTCCGACATGGTCTCGCTTGCGCGAGCCGTGCCCAAGATTCCGGGAGTGATAGATACCCTTGTCCGCTCTGTCACCACTTTTCAGAAGCAGACTGGCTGGTACAATGCGCCAAAGCACATCTGCAGCGGGGGCGACGATCGGGCACTCACGTTCTGCTGCCTGCCTGTCAAGCGGTGTGCGATCCAGCGGGTGCTCCGCAGGCACGGGCTGACACCACAGGAGTTTGCAGACTTAAAAGTCAGACTCTCACGCGGGACACCGCTCGAACTCGGAGATAATACTTGCTTCGGGACGCTGATCTGGTGCTGCAAACTCACAAAACCGTGTTTCATGCGAGACGCTGTGCTCGATCAGATAGGCATTTCGGGAGCCCAGTATATGAAACTCAAGAAACATCTCTCCGAAGATATTTTAGAACACCTCGGAAAACGCCCAATCTCAGCTGCCGTGAACGATTAGCACCGGAATGGTGGACGTGTGGACGACCTTGGTGGCAACGCTTCCGACAAGGATTCGATCAAGTCCGGTCTTGCCAAGGGTCCCCATCACGATCAGGTCGATCTCATGCTCATTTGCATAGAGCACGATCTCACTCGCAGGATGCCCTTCCAGAATGCTGCACTCGACGGGTACGCCAGATTCCGTGCCCAGATCTTCCACATACTTCAGAGCCTCATCGCCTTCTACTCGTATCAGTTCGTACATGCTCTCCCACGCAGCGTCCATCGGCAGTGTTGCAAACGCGCCTGCATCGAGGACGTATACCGCGTGAACCTCTGCTTCTGCGATGCGGGCAAGTTCGATGCCGTAGCTAACCGCCTTTTTGGTGTTCTCTGAGCCATCGGTCGCGATCAGGATCTTTTTGTATAATTCACTCTCCATAAGATCATCTCATTTACCGGATTGCCGTGGAATATGATAAGGTTTTGTGTTGGGGTGGTGAGGGGGCATTTAACCCGACCTAATCATTGAGACGATATCAAAAGCCGTATATGAGGTGATTTGTATAATCAACTCTGTAAAGAATGCGAAACTTCCCAGCTCTGATTCTGAATAATTTTTCCGCAGGACGCATGATTCTTTTCGAATCGTGTGGAATTGGATCTTCTACAAGCTTTTCGATAGATCCGACAATTCGTGAAGCAGTTCCGGTATCTGCTTTTTTAAGAAATTTCTGTGAAGGAATGTCAAGTAAAATCGGCTCTCTGGTATCTTGAGTTGAAGTGAACTTATAACCCATCTGGAAAAATCGGAAGCATTTTTTGATTGGTTACAGTGTAACCATCCAAATAACCACTTCTTACAAAAGTCAGAACAAACCCTTCCTCATTTTTATAGCAAGTTCTCTGATCTTTTCAAAGTCTTTTGGAGGTTTGTTTACTCCAAAAAATACTTTAAGTATTGTATATATGCATTCTGACTTCGCCATACCTAAATCTATTGAATAAGCTACTATTTCTTCCACTCTAGCATAAACATGATCATCTACTCGGACTAATAGCACATTTTCCCGTTTCATAGATGGTTACATTGTAACCTTGTATAGAAAGCTTTTCCTTCGCCCAATCCACAATTTTTCAGATTGACTCTTAACTTCTTCGGATTTACCACCTATTAAAGCGACCGATAGCGGTTTTGTTTTGTAGTGTGATACAGTACAAATATGTGCAACTCGAATTACCAGAGAGCCGTAAAATCTCAAACATATCATAAACTCTGCTGTTTCTTAAAATCTGTTAGGGATATTAGTTTTCCTTCCTTCTCGTGTATCAGACTTTCACGTACAAGTTGCCTTTCCTCTTCGCTGATAATGGAATCCACATCTACCATATGTTCTTTTATCTTGTTTAATTCGGCTTTGATAAATATAAGCTCGTCAAAAATTCTACTACTCAGGTCCATTTCAGACACCTGATTAATACTCTTCTATCGCCATTACTTAAAGATAACCGACGTGGTGCGTGTTTAGCCAATCAGCTTCTCCCCCATCATCCGGAGACTACCCGCGCCCCTGCTGTGCCCACGTTGCCAGCACTGTCATTTTGGATTTGGAGCAAAACGTCGCAACATTTGATATTCACCAGATTCTATAATCACACAAAACCATGGATTATGATGTCGTTGTGGTCGGCGCCGGACCTGCCGGCTGTCTGGCAGCGAAGTACGCCGCAAAAAACGGAGCGAAAACACTGATCGTCGAGGAACACGCATCCATCGGGTCGCCTGTGCAGTGCGCAGGTCTACTGAGCACGAGTGCGATCCGAGAGTGTGAAGTCGTTTTGGATAGTGGATTTCACCCAATCACTGGCGCGTTTGTGTATGCGCCAAACGGGCGGAGGATCCGCATATCGGGCGGCGAGATCAAGGCTTATGTGGTCGACCGGAGAATATTTGACCGCACGCTTGCAGAGAATGCGATCCGGTCCGGCGCAGATATCCTCATGCGCACGCGTGCTGTCGGTATCACTATCGACAAGGAAGCTCGTGGGCGTGGGCGCCGGAGGATTCTCCACGTCTTAATCGAAGGCGAGCCCGATGTGATCGAGGCTGATGTGGTCATCGGGGCGGACGGCGTACAGAGCCGTATTGCACGGTGGGCTGGTCTCGATACGCCAGAAACGGTCCTCTCTGGCGCACAGGTCAGCACGATCTACGACTTTGAGGATCCCAAATTTGTCGAGATATTCCCCGGATCGTGCGCTCCCGGGTTCTTTGCATGGGCGATCCCGTACCATGGTAGCGCACGCATCGGGCTTGCAGTCCGACCGAGATCGGGGTCGATGCCGGTAGCGAGGAGTGGGGCGGATTTGGGACCTGGAGTGGTGCAGGAGTCTGCATGGGCTCATCTGAAACGGCTGATCGCAAAGCACCCGGTCGTATCTGAAAAGTGCGATCCCGGAATCGCAGGCATCGCACTTGGTGGAATCCCGATCAGTGTACCGCAGCAAACGGCAGCCGAGGGTCTACTGATCGTTGGCGATGCCGCGGGGCAGGTCAAGCCGACGTCAGGCGGGGGTGTGTATCCCGGGGCTATATGCGCAAAGATCGCGGGAAAGGTAGCAGCAGACGCTGTTCTGGTGGGAGATACGTCGGTCAGACGACTCTCCGAATACGATAAACTCTGGAGGGGAAGGATCGGGAGGGAACTTGCGATAGGAAGGAGGATTAATGGATGGATGGCACGTATTTCTGATTCAGAGATCAACCGGATGATTGGGGTGCTGGATGATGATGAACTGCTGGATATGATCACGAGATACGGGGATATGGATCATCCGTCTGTTGTCGTCCGAAAACTCCTAATGAACCGGAAGAGTATGGGTGCTTTTCTGAAGATGGTTCTTATGAGGTGAGGCTGATCAACTTGCTGTAACTGTTCGATATTATGTGGAGCTATTAGATGGATCCAACAGCACAGATAACCAGTAGTATGCGAAATCGGTGTTAATCTGTGGCTGAATCTTTTTATTACTTCTGGTAACGTCGGATTATCTTACGCAACTACAACTGCCATATTGGAGCACTATCGATCTGAAAAGTCGTTTACACCGATAATCTGTGTCCATCTGCGTTAATCTGTGGCTGATACTATTTTAGCCGAAGATTAACACCGGTTTCACTGATTACACCCATATAATCATACCCGTATTTGCAGGGTTGGCGCCATGTTTTCAACCGACCAGAACAAATTAAAAAGTCTCCTGTGGCTTCTATGTCTTTTGGATACGGTCTGCGAGCAGCGGCAAAGCCATTAACACAGACAACTCCGGTTTTATTGTTCTGTAACTTTTCTGGCAAGCCATGAGTATACCCAAAAAGCGTAGACTCGCAAAATATTTAAATCGGTCGCGCCTACATCGTTACCAGATGCGAAACGATGGCGAAGAGAATGATACTGGAGAGAATGTGACAAACGAGATCATAGTGGTTTCGAAGAAAGAGGTGGACGAGAAGGACGAGCTGATCGCATCCCTGAAGGTTAAAGCCGAGAAGATGAAATCAGACTTTGCGCGGTACAAAGAGCGAACTCAGAACGAAGGCGAAGCGATACGAAGGAAAACATCCGGCGAATTAGCCCGGCAGTTGTTGATCGTAGCTGACACACTCGAACGTGCTGTATACAGCTATGAAGGGGGCGCAGAGGGTGTGGGCGGGTGCGAGGTTGTGGACAAGATGGTAGAAGGGACGCGGAGCAGCATAGAAATGACCTACAACCAGTTGCTAGACGCGTCCGGGATCGTGCCGATCGCACCATCAGCTGGTGAACGGTTCGATGATGAACTGCACACCGCAATAGAGACTACACAGGACCCCCTTCTTCCGGATAAGACCATTCTGTCCCTTATCCGGAAAGGGTATATGCTGAACAACGAGTTGATCCGACCGGCTGAGGTAATCATCTCCAGAGGCGGCGGCGAACCTGTGGAAGAGGGGCGTGACGAAGAGACTGATGGGGCGGAGAGAAAACGAGAAGCAAAGTCCGGGACGATTATTTCGAGATTTATGAGGCGTTTTGTAAAGAGGTCGCTTGAAGTGGAGTTAAAGGAGATCTCTGAGAGAGAACAGAAATTGGAGGAGCGCGCACGTGAATTAGTCAGTAACGAGGAAATACTCAGAAATTCGGTAAAAGAACTCGGCCTACGAGAGAACGAATTTAAAAAAAGAGAAGAAGAGTGGATAAAAAGGAAAGAAGATGTAGAATCGGGGGTTCTTAAAGTAGAACAACGCAAAGAAGTGTTGGAATCCGAGATCAGAGAATCAAAGAGGCAATTATCCGCAATCACTGATATTCTCAATGAACAAAGAGTTAACAAGGATAAGATAGTTGTTGAGAGCATTGCGCTTGGCAGATACAACGAAGAGATATCTGAAGAGAATGAAAAGTTATCAGACGAGATAAATGAGATGGAAGAGAAAAGGGAGTTGCTGAACTGTGAATTGAAGGATATGGCGGGGAGAAAAGCGGAGAACATCGAAGAGCAGTCAAATATGGAGAAAAAAATAGCAGAACTGAATGGAGAGTTGTCCATATCAGAAAAGGAGTTACAAAAAGCAAAAGAACTGGTAAATACAGAATCAGAGGCTGTTCGCGGGTTTGTGCAGCGCAAAGAATCGCTGGCAGCAGAGATAGAAGAGACAACGAGGGAGCTGGAGATCGCTTACGAGAATCTGGAGGAGCTGGACGGAAGTAAAGACAAATTAGTCATCGAAAGCATCGCCCTCCGCCGGTACAACGAGGCGCTGTTAGAAGAGCAGAGGGGACTGCTAAACAAGATTGAAATAGGTGAGGGGGACACGAATGAAGCAGAAGAAGACACAGATGGAGAAAAAAAGAAGAAATCCCCATTTACAGTATCCACACCATTCTGGTGCTAACAATAGGTGATATAACATGCAAAGAGAGATAATCGGAATCGATTTCGGCACGACAAACTCGGGGATAGCGTTCATCGAATTCGACGAGCCTACAATCATAGAGAACAGCGAAAACGAGCGAGTCACTCCGTCGGTTGTGTATTTTAAGGAGGGGGGCGACGTTGTGGTCGGAAGCGCTGCAAAGCGCAACATCATCGCAAACCCGGAGCGGACTGTTGCGTCGATCAAGAGGCATATGGGCACCGACCACACTGTGCAGATCGGCAACGAGTCATACCCACCAGAGTACGTGGCAGCCCACATCATCAAAAAACTCGTTTCCGATGCTGAGAAGCGAATCGGGACGCGCATCACGGATGCCATAATAACAGTGCCTGCATATTTCATGGATTCGCAGCGGCAGGCAGTCAAAGACGCTGGCGAGATCGCGGGCTTGAACGTGCACGGGATCCTAAACGAGCCGACCGCCGCCGCACTTGCATTCGGATTCGCGGATGAGGGCGAGGAGCGCAGAATCCTTGTCTACGACTTCGGAGGTGGCACGTTTGATGTTTCAATCCTCTCGATCGGAGACGGGTTCTACGATGTCGATGCAACGAGTGGGGACAATCACCTCGGTGGCGATGACATCGATTCCCGGCTCGAAGAGTTTATCATCGATAAAATACGAGAGAAGCATAAAATAGACCTTAGAAATGAGGAGAACGACAACAGGTCAGTGCTTCAATCGATCCGGGAAGAAGCCGAGCGCGTAAAGATCGAACTGTCGGATAAAGAGCGTGCGGTCATAAACTTACCATACCTGAGCAAGGGCAAGCAGGGCGCGCCAATTGCGTTTAGCTACACTCTAACAAGGCAGGAATTTAACGAGCTCATCTTCGATTTCATCGAACGGACACGAAATCCAATGAAACAGGCGCTTAACGATGCTGCGTTTCATCCGGACGAGATCGATGATATACTAATGGTTGGTGGGACCACATATATACCTGCGGTGCAGGAGTTTGTGCGTGACTTCTTTGGCAAGGAACCGGAGCATATGATCGACCCGATCGAGGTAGTCTCTCTCGGAGCGGCGGTTTCCACTCTGAAAGACGGGGTCAAAGAGGATGATGAGAAAGGTGGGGGGGAAGGAATATCCGGAACGATAAGACGACCTGTGGAGATAAGTGATGTCGCCCCCCATTCTATCGGAGTTTCAATCGTAGACGGGACCGTTGTAAAGATTATTTCAAGGAATACAAAGATCCCGGTTACACAGACAAAGCCGTTTACGAACGCAGGAGATTATTCGGACGAGGTGATAATCGAGGTATATCAGGGAGAGGACCTGTATCCCGAGGAAGGTGGTTATCTTGGCGAGTTCTGGATCGATATTGAGCCAAAACCCGCGGGAGAATCGGAGATCGACGTCTCTTTTTCGATCGGAGATGAGTTTGGCATCTTGCATGTAACTGCAAAGGATCATGACTCTGGCAATGAGCGGACCGTGAAGATGGAGGCTGTAGGCAGGCTCACAAAGAGGGTAAAGAACAAGTGGATGCGAAAGATGCTAAATACGTACGCAATCGAAGTGACGGTTGAAAATGTAGATACGCGGGATGTTCTGGACTATTACCTCAATCCAAGCGCGACTGTATATGATGTGAGGCAGGATCTTATGAAGAAAGATATCTTAAGCGAAGGGATGAATATCTTCTACGATGACAAAATGCTCGATGACGAATCCCTGGTTAGGGACCTAGATATAACAGACGGTTCGACGCTGGAATTGAAATGAAAAAAGCAAAGAAACCGAAGACGAAGAAGGCAGAGAAGATAGAGATCTCGGAAGAAGAGCTGGCATATAACGAATGGATGCAGCTTTTCGCCTGTGACGATCCGTATTGGAAATTCCCGAGACGCTATGTGGACTTTTCGCGGCTGATGGGGCATGCAAAAAAAATTGAGAGTTTTAGAGAGCAGTATTCTGACTACATCGAGGATCTCCTGTCCGGGGTTCCAACGTATTATTGCGTGCTCTGTGTCTCGAAGAACGACCCGCCCGATGTGATCAAGGAGGCCTACCAGCGAAAGATCGAGCAGTCCGAATATCCCGATGATGTGCTCGAGAGAGCCTGCGAGATGTTAAGCGACCGGAAAAAGCGTTTCGACTACGAGGAGATTTTGCACCTATTTCTGAAGCTCATGCAGGGATACAGTGCGAAAGATAAGCGGGAACTGATAGAAGAGCATGATGAATGGATAGAATATGAGAAAGATAATGCTACAGTGAATTACATCATGAAGCATCGTGGTGCATGGCTTAACCTCTATCATCTCGGTGCACCTACGTTATACGAGCTTCTTGGTGTGGACAGGAAAAAATTGAAGGCAGGGGAAGTGGTGCAATGTAAAAATGAGGGTGTGGATCCGAGATTGGCAAAAGACGCATGTAGAATACTGAACAATCCGCAGCTGAGGTTCGAATACGATTTTATGCTTGACAGAGCGGATGAAATTCTGCCGATGGATTATCTGATGGACGACGAGAGAAGGAAGCCGGTATGGGAAGGGGATGATCGCTCTTATCTGGTGGCGCTTAGATGTTATGAAGATATGCGAAAGCAGGACCTGTTTATGAGTGAACACGCTGATTGGATGGACTACGTGTGCGATAGAACGTTTTATGATGTGTTGACCATCGACAAGGATTCGATTCCAGTGGATAAGCGAGAAGCGGAGCGATTTATTAGGAATGCGTACAAGGGCCTGGAGCGAACACCAGAGGTTAACCGTGCGTACAGCGTTTTAAAAAATTCCAGGATGAGGTCTGACTACGATTGGATATTGAAGCAGGTTGCAACAGTGGATGCGCTGCAAGAGATCGCTATGACTGAGCCGGACGATACGACCTTGGATAAGATGATAGAGATGCTGATAGAAATCTCATATGCGGACAGGGAGTGATTTACCCAAACTCCCGTATATGGCTTATCGATGTGGTTTTGTAACTACTCAAGAGATAGCTTGCAAAGGTTGGTTATGAGCAGGTGTGGGGGCGAGGACGTAGGAAATGGTGGCACATCTTTGAAAAACTCCTCAAACACATCAATATCATATATGGTGGAGCATATCAGTGAGCGGGATTCGTTAGCAGTTTTGCGGACCTCGTAGTTTTTCTGAAATCATTTAAGTACGGTGCAGTTTAGAATGTACTTATGGCAATGTCTAAGAAGGATATGGTAAGAAGGAGCTCTAAAAAAAAGGCAATGTTAGAAGAACTTGAAAAGCAAGCTGCGTCCGGAAGTGGCACTGCAAAGAAGAAGCTTGCAAAAGCGAAGAAAAAAATGAAATGATCATGTTATGATTTTGGAGTGAAAGATCATCTGCGTACCCAAAAAATATTTGTTTCCCAGTACACATTTAGCTGAGGTGGAAAAAAACCATGAGATTACACGAGATTGACATAGAGATCTTGTGGAAATCAGTATAATCTCGTGGTTAGCTAAACATACGTTTCCCACAACAATCAAGAACCAAAAGTTACAGAGAGAATGAAATGAGCGATGAAATCCGAATCGGGATTATTATATGCGACCGCTACCGCGCGTGTGCCGGAGGCAAGTGTCTGAGGGCACTTAACAACAGGGAGGGCGCATTCAGCATTTATGAGGGTGAAGAGGTGAAACTGGTAGGGTATACTGCGTGTGGTGGATGCCCTGGTGGAAATATCGAATATGCTCCGGAGGAGATGAAGAAGAATGGAGTGGATGTAATACACCTCGCAACCGGGCTTGTCGTCGGATACCCACCATGCCCTCGTGTTACCCGCTTCCGGGACTTTATCAGGGTGAAATATGGACTTAATGTCGTGATAGGGACACATCCGATCCCTCAGAACTACTATGAGGCGCATACGGCACTCGGGACATGGAACTCTCCGCGATGGACTGAGATCATTCAACCGACGCTTGTGGATGAAGAGACCAGGCTGTTGTACGACTGATATTAGAGTTATGGGATTATGTGCTGATGGGCTAGCATAATGCTGGAGTTAAGCGTTCTTGTGGACAACAACACCCTGATAGATCGTTACTTTCAGGGTGAACCAGGGGTGTCCTACCACCTTCGAAATGGAGGCACCAGTATCCTGTTTGATGTGGGATATTCGGACCTGTTCATAAGAAACGCGCAAAAGATGGGTATTCGCCTGCCGGACCTCGACAGCGTGGTACTCTCTCACGGGCACCTTGATCATACATGGGGGCTGTACCATCTGATCAAACTCTATACCGAAACAAGACTGGAAAAGGTGGAGCGTGATAATCCAACTCTTGTAGCCCATCCTTCCGTGTTTTTAACCAGAACAGTTGACGGTATCCTGGAGATCGGCTCTTTAATCTCGGAAGATAAGTTATCCTGCCACTTCAATATGCGATTGAGCAGAAAACCCCTGTGGCTGACTGATAACTTGGTTTTTCTCGGCGAGATCGAACGAACGAATGACTTCGAAGCGATGGAGCCGATTGGAAAAATCCTGAGAGATGGAACTGAAGAAGATGATTATGTGATCGATGATTCCGCTCTGGTATATACATCACCGAAAGGGCTTACGATTGTCACGGGTTGCTCGCACGCAGGGATCTGCAACATCATTGAATATGCACAGAAAGTCTGCGACGATGATCGAGTGGTTGACATAATAGGGGGATTTCATCTGCTTGCACCATCTTACGAACAACTACAGGGAACTTATGAGTACCTGAAGGAATTACAACCGGAAACTGTACATGCCGCCCACTGCACAGACTTGAATTCGAAGATCGTGTTATCTCAAGTTGTAGATATAAGGGAGGTGGGCGTGGGATTGAGATTGGTGTATGAATGAACCATGCGACTGTTGCGATATGCGTTTTCGTAGATAAAAAAAGGAAAAAGAAGTTCGGTTGGAACCTATTATTCCTTTAATATCAGTATCTCTGTCGCTTTGATCACTGCTTCTACTTTATCGCCTTCTTTCAGATCAAGATCTTTCACGGCTTCTTTTGTTAGCATCGAAGTCAGGATAGCAGGCTTTTCGATCTCAATCTTCACGGTAGATGCGACTTCCCCTTTCTCGATTTTCTTCACAACACCTTCAATCTGGTTTCTTGCGCTTATTTTCATTGTGGGTATCCTCCTTTGCTTGCTGCAACTACTATCACTGCTGCATGATGTGTAAATATTGTAGCACACCATAAGAATATATCGTCCATCTGGTATTTTGTCAGCTTTATGTCCTGGGTTCTACGATCCAGCCACAACTCGGATCAACTATTTTAATTTTACTTTTGCCATATTGTAAACCAAAATGTATTTATACAGAACACACAACTGTATTTGAAGGCAACACGATGGTAAGAGCAGCAACATTCGCGGTGATGATACTACTTCTATTATGTGGCGTAATTGCGCACGGGTGCATCGGAAAGCCCGCGCAGTCAGCAACAGAAGGAACAGGGTCGCTTCTTGTTTACTGCGGCGCAGGAATGAGGTCGCCAATGAATGAACTTGTGGGCCAATTCGAGCAGGACTGCGGTGTTAACGTGGTATGCAATTATGCCGGATCCGGGCATCTGTTAAACCAGATAGAACTGGCGCAAGAGGGTGATGTTTATCAGCCAGGGTCAACGTACTATTGCGACATTGCCAGAGAGAAAGGTCTTATCGATTACGAAAAGCGTGTAGCATATCACGTACCTGTGATAGCGGTCCCAAAGGGAAATCCCGCAAGTATAACCTGTCTGAATGATCTCGCAAAGCCCGGAGTGAAAGTTGCTCTCGGAGATCCGGAAGCGTGCGCGATTGGCAGGTTAGGGGATAAAATATTGGAGAAGAACGGGATCAAGGATGATGTGGAGGACAACGTCGTCGCTCGTGGTACTACGGTGAATGCACTCATAGTTTACGTATCCGGAGGGGATGTGGATGCAGCGATAGTATGGGAAGAAACGTCTCTTTTCGCTCCCGATACGACCGATATTATAAAGATGCCGGAAGAGGAAAACATCATAAAGATAATTCCGATAGGGGCACTAATGTTTTCGGAAAACAAAGAAGCTGCAAGGAAGTTCGTTGATTTCATCACCTCTGACTGCGGCAAAGCGATCTACGAGAAATACGGGTTTACCCCATACAGGCAAGGCGATATAGGAGATATAAATGAAACTAATCGATGATCTGATCACTGATCTATCTAACGTGGATAGCGATGCGAAAATCCGTGACGTACACGTTGGTTATACATGGATCGGCATCCTATCCCGAAATTGCGGGGTTGCAAAGAATCTTGGTGAACGGCACGACTATATGGTACGGAATATCGGGAGACTGACCGAGAAGACCACATCCGAACTCGCAGAGTACTTAAAATCGTGGAACATGATCGAGGCAGGCATCGGTCTTGCAGCAGTCAACTCAATGATTGCCCCGCGGGGCAAGGAATTGAATGTAACCGACTTTCTGCTCGAAAATGGGGTTGGCAAGAAGATAGCGATGGTCGGGCATTTTCCGATGGTTAATGACTTGCGGAAAGTTGCAGATGAACTGTGGGTCTTTGAGAGGCAGCCCCAGAAAGGGGATTTGCCGGACATGGCGGCAGAACACCTGATCCCACAGGCAGATATCGTTGCGATAACGAGCTCATCGATCGTAAACAAGACAATAGAACGGTTACTGGAGTTAAGCCAGGGGTACACAATCGTTCTTGGTCCTAGCACTCCGATGTCTGAGGTTCTCTTCGATTATGGCGTGGACATGATCGCAGGAATCAAGGTTACAGATGAAGCGAGGATGATGGCGAAGATCGCACAGGGCGGGGGAAAGGTGAAGCAGTTTAAGGACGTAATTGAGTTTCTGGTGATGGAACGATGAGCTTCTCCTTTCGGACTTCATTAGCTCTGATCGCCGGTGTCTTTTTTGGCTTTATCGCAATTATACTTACATGCCTCCTCACCGCGACATCCTTTACCGAGTTCGCAGGCGAGATCAGATCCCCTGAAATCATATCGGCCATCCTGTTAAGTCTCGAGACCTCGATTGCTGTCGTTCTCCTTGCACTCCTCTTCGGGATCCCAGCTGCATACATCCTTGCGACAAAGCGGTTCAAAGGCAAAAATATCCTTGACACGCTGGTCGATCTTCCGATCGTATTGCCGCCGCTCGTCTGCGGTCTTGCAATCCTCATTGCGTTTGGGGGGGAGGGGGTATTCAGCCGGTTTAATGTCCTGTTCACGGTAAAAGGAATAATCATTGCACAACTCTTTGTAGCGTCCCCTTTTCTAATAAGATCTGCAAAGACTGCATTCGAATCGATCGATCAAGACGTAATGGACGCTGCAAGAACGCTCGGGGCATCAGAATTTTATACATTCAGAAAGGTATCACTTCCACTTGCAAAAAGCGGGATAGCATCCGGTGTCGTCATGACCTGGGCTCGTGCGCTTGGTGAGTTTGGCGCGACTGCGATGGTCGCCGGGTGCATCCCGCACAGAACCGAGACGATGACTGTTGGAATCTACATGCACGCCATGTCAGGCGATATTAGCGCGTCTATAGCGATCTCACTGATATTAATAGTTCTTGCATTCACTACGATCATTGTATTCAAATATCTCGGAACTAGCGGGGATGAAAGTCTCGGAACACGGGGGGCAGCAGCATAATGATACAACTGGATGGCATCTGTAAATCTTTTGGAGAAAACGAGGTATTAAGCTCGCTTGATCTGTCTGCAAAGAAAGAGGAGATGTTCGTCCTTCTCGGATCGTCCGGATGCGGGAAGACGACCACGCTCTCGGTGATCGCAGGACTTACAAAGGAGGACAAAGGGGACATCTATCTGGACGGGTCACGAATAAACGATATGCCACCACACAAGAGGGGGATCGGTTTTGTATTCCAGAATTATGCGTTATTTCCTCATCTGAACGTCTATGAAAATGTTGAATTCGGATTGAAAGCGGGAAACAAACGGAGTAAACGAGGTGGCAATAAGACTGAGGTGAAAAGAGCCCTTGAACTCGTTGGTCTTGAGGGATTTGAGAATAGAAACCCGATGAAATTAAGCGGCGGGGAACAGCAGCGGGTCGCTCTTGCAAGGGCTCTTGCAACGGAACCGGAATGCATTCTAATGGATGAACCGCTGAGTAATCTGGATGCGGTCGTTCGTGAACGGTTGAGGCACGAGATTGCGCAGTTGCAGCGGGATATCGGGCTAACAAGTATATATGTGACGCACGATCAGGTCGAGGCAATGGCGCTTGGCGACCGGATCGCGGTCCTGAACAACGGAAGGGTCGAGGAGGCAGGAACGCCTGAGAAGATCTTTTACAAGCCGGAGAAAGAGTTTGTTGCGAGGTTTATCGGCATGAAGAATATATTTAAGGGGAGGATTGCCGCGCTGGATGAGGATAACGGGGTTGCCCGGATCTCGACAGGGAATTTCGACCTGACCACGGTTTTTGTGCCATCCAGTGTTGGGACTCGTGTGAAAGCGTGCATCAGACCGGAAGAGATCATCCTCGTAAAGTATGACCAGAATACGAGCGTACGGAGCGCAAGAAACGAGATATCGGGAAGAATCGTCAGTATATTCCCGAATGGTCCTTTGATGAGGGTTCTCGTCGATGTCGAGGGGTGTGAGATGTCTGTGGACATAACGCGGCTTGCGGCGCGTGATCTGAAACTGTTTGGGGGGGACCGGGTTCTACTGACGTTTAAGGCAACGTCGGTTCATGTGATAGTGTGAAACACAGGTAAAGTCGAGGCGATGGGGAGCTATTTGTATGCGAAGGCGGCAGATTGCGTCTTCTGGCTCAAGGAGATTGTTCCTGCTGCTGAATGGGGTGGGTATGTGAAGGGGGTTTATGATCTGTATTATCGGAATATAAATCTCTGAAAGGAGTTTAAGAGGGGGGGGTGTGGTGCTTAAGCGGAGGAAAGGTGTGGTTGAGATGGTAGTAGTAAGTATGATGCCGTTACGAAAGTGAAAACGCGGAATGGTGTGGGCGATTGTGGGCAGGTCGCATAGATAGACACATCGGAAAAAACGAAACATCTGGTAACGATGGAAGAAGACGATCTCGCTTGATACGCTGATGATCAAGCGGTGGCCGTATAATTGGACGGGGGCTGCGCACAACGACGCGGGGAAAGCAGATATAATCGGGCGCAATCTACCTCTACGGGATCGATCGATACCGAACACCTGTTATCATCGAGATCAAGCGAAGATGATCCCACCATCGGCAGTGCTACAAGAAGCATACGTTCACGACCGCCAAAAACGAGACTGAGATCAGTCGGAGATCCAGCAGAGAATAGTAATCTCCATGATCGACAGCGGAGCAGTCGAGAAGTGGTTTATCCATAATTATATCGATAGAAATCCCTCTGCAGTATGAGACTTTGCCGGCTTTGGGACGGAATCCACACAAATCCAGGCGTACCAAAAAGCCTATGAAGCGCTAAAGTGCATCAGAATCACTATGTGGTGTAAATATGCGGTAATCATTATTCTGATCGCTTTGATGATCCTTGGTGGCTGCGTTAATCAAGGACCCGATGAATCACAGGATCCACAGAAACTCATTCAACCGAAAAAGCCGGTTCTCAAGACTGAACCGATCGATCTATCCAGCACCACATCAGAAAATACGGATTTTGCTAAGCATTACTCATTAGATCCACTGGACATCGCTCTGAATGCTCTGCAGTACGATCTGCCCTTACAGACAAATCAAATCTCAAACTATAAGCAGTTTTCCGGAGAAATCCAGCTCAGCGCCGATGCCTTAAGTCTGCTGGAACAAAATGGCTTCGTTGTCATAGACAATCCTTTTGACCGGAAGGAGGAGGACATCGTCCAGCCGTACAAGATGCTTGCTGATGACGAGATACCGATCTTCGTCACCACCGACTCGCTGCTGCACCTCTACCATATCCAGTTCGATGAGACGCTGCGGCAGATCGAGGAAAAGGAATTTTGCAAAAAGATCTATTTTTTGTAAATGGCGAATAGTGGCTATTGCTTGTGATTTTGTGTTTTTGAAGATAATCGATTTATTAAAATACATATTTTTTACATAAACATGTAAAGCGTCCACTGTTGAAATTGGGTGGGTTGTGCCACCACAGTATTAAAATAATATTTTTTGGATATTTAAAACCGATATCAGTAGAAATTATGGAAAATAGATGGCGACCTGCGGAATGTGAGGTTAGATATCTGACTTGGAATTATGTTGCACACAAACCAGAAGACGGTCGCTATAATTATGGGTAACAATACCGAACTGTTAGAGGTGGTGACTGTGTCATCGGGTGCAGTGGTTGTGCTGTTGCAAGGGGTGTTGTGTCGATGGGTGTAGTATGCAAGACTGGTGGGGTGCGGGGTATTGCGCTCCGGCGGGCTGGAAGGTCTGATACGACCGTCTTTATCCCGCATCCCAACCTTCCAGCACGAAAGGATATATTTGAGATCGGGCTTACGGATAAGCCATGCCGGGTGGTGGTGGTGGCAGAGCTTGCAGCGATGACTGATGACTATGCCAGCGCGGAGAGAAAAGCTATCTTTATGTAAGGTGTATGACCACAATCACATAGATCAAAATCAATGAACATCCAATAGCGAGACAGAAAGATGGCCAAAGAATTAACTGAAGAAGATATGCTGGAAGAAGTACTAAAAGATCCCGAACTGAGAGAGATTTGGGGCGCTTTAAGAGATATAGTCCCGGAAGCATCCGCAGAGTATGAGCAGAGACGGGCACATGTGCGTTCTATTGATTGCTGAGACCAACTGGCTTGAGAACCTCGTGCTGGTGCAATATTTAGCATCCGCATATCTGACGAGGCTTGCACGTTCCGGAGAAATCGAGATCGCAGTTCCCGAATACTCGTTTCATGGGGCAGACGGTTCGCTGAACCGAAAACACAATAAACGAGCTTACAAGGTTGATGAGTCTCTATCACTGCTTGGGCAGATATCCCAGACCGAACATCATAGGGAATTATGCGAAAACGGCAGAGCAATCCTGAAAGATCTTAAAAAATCGATGTCAAACGATAGATCGAAAATTAAAAAGGTTTTAGACAATATTAAGTCAATGGTTCAGGTGATACCCTACACAAGCGATGCATCAACAAGAGCGGAGCTGATATTCGAATCGGCATGCCCCCTATTCAAAAAGAGTGATTGCAGGATTTATGCATCCCTTCTGATGTTTGTTGAGCAGATCAGGAAAGTGTGCGATCTGATAATATTTTACACCGAAGACAAGGAAGATTTCGACCATCATGTGATTCGTGATGAGTTTTGCGATCATGGGGGGAGGTGGTGTTCGAGTCCGGATTATGTGTCAAGAGGGCGAGAGGTGAGGGGATCGGGGTGGATTAATAAGACGCGGTCGATGGCATGAACGAGAGCGAGATAATACGGGTTTACGGCGAGACGATCTTCGAGCGTGGTCTCGGGTATTTCAGGACGGGAAGAGTTACAAACGTGATAAAGTTCCGCGGGAGGTTGATCGGAGAGGTTTCGGGAACCGTTGAGTATGTGACTGAGGTGGATCTCGACAGTCTAAGATGTGACTGCTCCTGCCCTTACGGGGGAAATTGCAAGCATGGTGTTGCTGTGCTCCTCCAGTACTCGGATGGCGGGTATGTCGATTGCGATGAGATCATGGAGCGGGTGGAGGCGATGGATCGAGACGAACTCATAGAGGTTGTGGAAGAATTTGTACGCCTGAACCCCGCGAGCCTGATGTATCTGCACGCCCCTCCGGCAAAAGATGAGGGGGTGCCAGATGAGGCGCAGATCAAAGCACTGGATAAGCGGATACGATCGATGCTGCGGGGTATTGTGGATTATGGATATGCAGATAGAGAATTTGCAGACGATCTCTCAGGATTAATACGATTCAACGAGGCACTGCTCACGAAAGAACAGATATTCTACATAATAGAGTTCCTTGCGAACAACTCTGATGAGTATGGATATTTCTACGATGATTATGCCGAGGATTACTTCGGCGAGGAGATATTTGAGAACCTGTGCGACGCGTTTGTGAGGAAAGAGCTGGAGGCTTCCGACTTTGAACGATTGAAGGCGCTATGGGGGATGGATGGTTGTGATATGATCGGTCCATTCTTCCATAGAATGACTGAGGTAGATAATGCGGAGGTTTTAGTTGAGTTTAAGGAACATATCCGGGAATTTCTGAATGCACAGACTTATGTGGAGTTTTTAATAAACTGCGGACTTGTTGATTGCGCCAGGGAGTTAATTGAGGAGGGTGAGTCCCTGTTTGATGGGAACCGGTTCAGGTCGTACCTGCGGATTGATAAGAAGGCTGCAATAGAGTTTGCCCGGAGAGAAGGGTTTTATTCCAGTTTGATACAATACTACCACGAGACCGGGGAGCATGATGAAACAGTTGATCTTTTTTTGGAAGTGATACGGGATCACTCGCTGAAGGATCGACTGGACCGGAGTTCATATTTTTACAGAAATGTTCTTGATTCGATAAAAAAGAGCGGATCACTTGATAAATCCGGAACAGAGGATGCTTTGCGCGATCTGTTCGAGATTTGCTATTCTACGGAGTGTTATGATGTTTGCGTCGATTCCGGCATCGAACTGGGGGATAAAGAACTTCTGCGGAGGTTGATCGGGAAAGAGATAACTCACAACTTCGGTGTGAGATCAAAAATGGAACTGCTATCGTATCTACTGGATGAATATCCTGATGAGGTGGCAGAAGAGTTGAAATCGCTTGCCTCATCGCTGATCGAAGCGATGGGGAACTATTCGTATAAGAAGGCGGCAGATTGTGTATTCTGGCTCAAGGAGATTGTTCCTAATGCTGAATGGAGGGAGTATGTGAAAGAGGTTTATGATCAGCATTTCAGAAAGATAAATCTCTGGAAAGAGTTTAAGAGGCGAGGTGTGGTGCTTAAGCGGAGGAAAGGTGTGGTTGAGATGGTGGGGTAGGATGCTGTTACGAAGGTGAAACCGAACGACTACGTCAGGTGCGGATGGGGCGATGGTAGTATGAAATGTGAGCCGGGTATTCTATCTTATGTGGTTGGTCAGGGCGAAACAGAGGATTAAAATGTTTGTGGCTGAAAGTGGATACTTGATTTCCAAAGATCAAAATGAAGGTGGACACGATGAAATGTGTATTGGAAGGAATATACCGTAATAGTGTCGTGGAACTATTGGAAGATGCTCCGGTTCATAGCACCATGAACGTTATTGTTATTTTCAAAGAAGATATCAACGAGGGTTATGGGACTAAAGACTGGCTAGGATTATCAGGGCGTGCTTTTGAATTCTGGGATAATGAAGAGGACGCCTATTATGACGATTTGTGAGTGGGGCGGCGTGTTTATGGAATTGTTTTGAGAAGGTGGGGGGAATAACCGTGCTCACATACTGCGGCGCAACCGATAAAGGCAGCAGAAGTAACAACGAGGACACCTACGATACCGCCACAATCAAGCACACCAGCGGAAATCTCCACCTCCTTGCAGTCGCAGACGGATTAGGAGGTGG
>JAYELB010000380.1:0-1622 GCA_034717055.1 Methanobacteriota archaeon | reverse complement strand
ACGGAGTTTTGACCATTACATATGAATCGAATAAACCTGTGTCATGAGTGCCATAAAGCATCTTTGGATGTATTACAGAACATTCTTGCCAAAGTACAGGGTGGTGATTGAAACGCCAGTAGTAGCCAGCGTATGGTTTACTGCTGAATTTTATCATATGACTGAAGAGCTATTTAGGGACGCCATATATTTCAAAGAGCAAGCAGAGAATTTATCAGACGACCCAAACAACAATCCGAAGCGGCGAAGATATTCGAGAGTTTCAATAATTCTTTCGTTTAGCACCATAGAGTGTTTTATTAATGAATTTATTATCAAGTCTTTATCTGACCCCAGTAATCCAAATATAACACCTTCCGTCAAAAGATTCTTAGAAAACAAGAGACCATCGATCGGAGAAAAAATAACGTTGGGCGTGGAGTTGATAACAGGGAAGCAGGTCGATAGCTCGAATTCGGCGTATAATGGATTTAACCGGCTTATAAAATGGAGGAATAGCTTAGTCCATATTGAAGAAAATAAGAATATGCAACGAGTTAATGCAACACTACCAAAAAATAAGAAGAATGAAGATATAGCAACTGTTTACAATGCAAAAAAAGGAATTGAGACGGTTAGAGCAATTATTAAGGAAATTCACAAACTCGAGGATACGGACTACCCTGAATTTATAGATACAATTCAATTAAATAAATAAACCTTTCACCATCGGCAGGTCTAAACTATATACCACCCCCCACCCATCCTCAAAATATTATATTTATTACACCACACACAACCAACACACCCCCAAGCAGCACACCATCACCCACCTCCCGCCAGCATCCCCGCCCGCTCGATGCGGTCAGCTTTTGAAGGTGTTTTCGAAGATTTCCCCAAATCTATAAATATAAAAGAGGTAAATCATAGATGAAAACAAAGCCACTTAAAAATAGAGAAAGACGTGTCGAATGAAAAAACCACGGTTGAACAAACAATGGGCAACACCTTTGATTACGACGTTTTCATAAGCTACAGTTCGCATGACGCGCAGGTCGTTCATGCGCTTGCGGAGTGGCTGAAGCGTGAGGGCTTGCGCGTGTGGCTGGACGCATGGGCGATCCAGCCAGGGGATGCGATCAGCCTTAAGATTCAGCACGGGCTGGAAGGTTCACGAACGCTCCTGATGTGCATGTCCGGGGCTTACTTCGACTCGGAGTGGACAACGCTGGAACACCACACGCTCCTCTTCCGCGACCCCACGAACGCGCAGCGTCGCTTTATCCCGCTCCTGGTTGAGGACTGCACCCGCCCAGACATCATGTCCGATGTTTGCTGAACAGATGATACATCATCGTAGTCAGTTCCACCAAATGTCTTATCCCATTCCTTATTCCCTTTTGAATCTGTTTTCACAAGCCAAAAATCAGATCTGCCAGCACCATACGACTCCGCGACTCCTGCAAGTATTTAGCCATCGTCGGATGTTTGCTGAGCAGAGAATATACAATCATAATGAGTTCCACCAAAGGTCTTGTCCCACTGTTTACTTCCATCTGAATAGGTTTTCACCAACCAAAAATCAGAGGAACCGGCACCGTACGAATACGTATGTCCTGCAAGAATGTAGCCACCATCAGATG
>JAYELB010000379.1:0-7475 GCA_034717055.1 Methanobacteriota archaeon | reverse complement strand
CAGGGGGCGATATCGTTGGCGGGATCAAGACAGGTGATGTCGGGGTGCTGAGAGGTGGGGTTGGCTCGGCTGCGAAGCCGTTCTCGAAATGTCCTTACTGCGGTGAGGCTTTGAATCTGCCGAAGACACCGAAGTTCTGTCCGTACTGTGGAGGGGAATTGAGATAGCAGAGGTGAAAAAAGAGATGGAACCCGGTGAACAGGCGATGGAGTTAAAGGATCGAGCACGCAAGGCAGAAGATAGTGACGAGGCAATCAAACTCCTTGATAAGGTGATCTTGCTCTGGCTAAAGGCAGCGGAACAAAGTACAACAGAGATGTCAAGAACACTTAATATTGGGAATGCAAGGACTGCGGAGGCGAACAGAAGTGTTGCGTTTGCGAACAAACTCGCGGATAAGGCAAGAATGTCATCAGGGAACGAGGAGGCTGGTTATCTGAAAGAGGCTGCGGATCAGATGCTCAAAGCCAGTTTGCTCAGGATGGAAGCGGCAGAAGGCGCCCGAGAATATGGATACTCTGCCGTGTATTACAACAGGCTCGGTATTGTACATTCGAATAAGGCATTCTATTCTTACTATCATGCATGGGCGTCTGATGCGGTCGATGATCCGGATGCTGCGCTTTCTGGCTACAAGAAGGCGCTCTCTATTTTTAAAACCGCGCTTGGGCATTTTGATAAGTCACTGCGAATAGAATCCAACAGCGATAGAGAGGACAACCGAAACGATTGTCTTGACTACATGGAATGGTGCAGAGCGAGCATTCAAGGTGTGAGATCGAAGATACGGTCTATGAGGTGAATAGAAATGAAACTATGGGAACAGGCAGCAAAATACAAGGAAGAAGCAGCTAAAGCACGGAATGAAGATGTTGCAATCGAGCTCTTGGATAATGCGATCTCGCTCTGGCTGCAATCAGCAGAGCAAGATATAACAGAAGTGCAACGAGCAGCTTGCATAGGGAATGCAAGGAATTCAGAGGCGAATAGATGCACCATGGTTGCGAGCAAACTTGTTGATGCTGCAATTGCGTCGTCCGGAAGTAAGCAGGCAGGCTATCTGAAAGAGGCTGCGGATCAGATGCTTACAGCAGTTTCATCGCGAACGGAAGCAGCGGAAATCGCCAAAGAACAAGGCTACCAGGCTCCGTATTACAACAGGCTTGGTGTCGCATATACTGATCAGGCATTCTATCATTATTATCTTGCATGGGCATCTTATGCGGTTGGTGACATGAAAGCTGCGCTCTCTGGCTACAAGGAGGCGCTCTCTATTCTTAAAACCGCGCTTAAGCATATTAATAAGTCCCTGCAGATAAAATCAAATATGGATCGGAGGAAGAGCCGAAAAGACTGCCTTGACTACATGAAATTGTGCAAAGCAGGTATTCGGGAAGTGAAATCGAAGAGGCGATCTGTGAGGTGAAAAGAAATGGAACTATGGGAACACGCAGAGGAATGTTGCGATCGAGCAACCGAAACAGAGGATGTGGACAAAGCGGTTGAGTTGTTAGATATGGCAATCGTTCTCTATCTTCAGGCAGCAGAGGGGGCAGAAACAGAAGAAAGCATGTCGATCCGGACTAAGGATGCACGTATGGCAGAGGGAAAAAAAGTATCTGTTACTTGCAAACAATATTATTGTAGATGCACCATCTGGCAGCGAACAGGCGGAATATTTCAGGGAAGCTGCAAGCTACTTACTCCCTGCACACGCATCAATTGCGGAGGCGGCAGAAATCTCTGAAGAACAGGGTGATATTACATCGTATCATACCATGATTGGTGGTGCATATCATGACGCACTATACCATTATTGTCTTGCAAAAGCATCCGAGGCTGTTTTTAACTGGGGTGAAGCGCTTTTCACCTATAAAGCGAGTTTGCCACTACTTAAAAGTGCAGTTGAACACTTCAACGAGTCGTTACGAATGGAGTTCGATCAAGATGTGGAATATAGCCGAGAAACCTGCATCAAGCATATAGAATCGTGCGAATATGACATTCTGGAAGCGGAATCACGGATAACAGGCGTCAAAACCATGGGCACACCCAACCTCTCTGTTGACGTTACCGCTGATGATCGCAGGCAGGATACGTATTCGCGGGTGATGCTCAGGATCGTGAATGGTGGAGACGGCGTTGCGAAGGATATGAAGATCCGGCTTGACGCACCGGTGGAAGGAGAGACTGCCGCATCGCTTGAGACGATGAGAGAGGAGTACGAGACCGGGCTTGCGCTCTCTGTAAAGCCGCTCGAACATGGCAGGATGAAGTTCAAGATCTATGTTGAGTACAGGGATATTCAGGGGCGACGAGATACTGCGATTGGCGAGGCATGGATGCAAGTGGCACGATTGGAAGAACAGCCAGCAGCACAGCAGGTGTTTCATATCGAGAGTTTCACTGGTGAGATTGGGCGGGATAAGCAGGTTGCCGGGGGCGATATCGTTGGCGGTACGAAAATTACAGGAGATGTAGTTGCGACAAGAAGCACAATCGGCGGCGGAGGTGGTGAAAAGCCGTTCTCGAACTGCCCTTACTGCAGCGAGGCACTGAATCTGCTGAAGACGCCGAAGTTCTGCCCGTATTGTGGAGGGGATTTGGGGTAGATCTTTCGTAACTACGAAATGGCGTAGATGAACTGGCATACATCCCAGCCGACACGAAACAAATCGGAAAAGAGCGATGTCATTGGCAGACTGACAACCTCCGTTCCGGTTGGGGCGGTGTGCGGAAGTGAACTGGCTCTTTTATGCTCTCGCCCGCACTCGTGCCTGTGAGGGTCCTCTCCTGGTTTTTTTCGTATGCGTAAGAGGTGAGGCGAACGTTCGATTACAGTTTTATAGTATCATCGAACATACCAAATAGGATCGGAACAACGCGATACCGAGATCTCATTCGAATCGGGAGCGCTAGAACATGTTGATAATCTCAATTCCATTTGCAACATCAAAGAGCGGCAAAATTTCAGAAGAAGAGTACCTGCCAGGATTACTGTTAGAGGTGAACAAGAGTAAAAAAGGTGGTGGACTCTTAAAGAAGTCCGGAGAGACCATGGACGGCATAGCGGAATTGACCATACCACTGCTCATATCTTTTTATGAGAGGAGGGAACGTGGCATACTGTTTCTGCATTCCATGCTTACGCACGAAAAAACGCTCTATTTCCCGGAGGTTGTGCTGCATGATCCAGACTTGCTGGAAGAAAGATTCGGTCAAGCGGAAACAGACTACGATGAATACGTAAGTGAGTTTTCCGAGCTACTCTCTTCGATTACAAAGATCAGGAAGAACGGACTGGAGTTTAGTTCCATACCTGGAAAAGAGGTTCTGGACGATTTAAAGATGTTTTTGAGCTTTTCGTATGAAAAAGAAGATACCGGTTCCTTTATATTCGATACTGATGATTTTGATGAGAATCAGGAGGTTCAGGAGGTTCATAAAGTGCTTGATTGTGAGGAAGACAAAATATCAGGTCTTTCATCCAATTTAGAGAATATTCAGGAAGTGGTAGCAGAAAAAACAGAAATTCTGAAGAGAAATTCTGAAGAGGAATGCAAACAAACGATTGCAGAAAGAAATACAAAACGAAGAGAGACAATTGATGCATTCAATATAAAAGCTGCTGAAATCAAGGCGTTGAAGCGTGATAATGATTGCGACGAGGAGAGGTTGCTTTCCGTTCGCGTGGGTCGTAAAGAGACCATAGAATTCAAATATAATCAGGAAAAGGACGCGTCTTCAAAAGCATCGGGCGAAGAACGTGAACGGCTGAAGAGCACGGTTTCAGAATACAGAAACCAATCAACTGAGCTGGATGGAGAGATCCGGGAGATTAAAGCGAAGGCGGAAAACCGTAGAAACGAGCTTCATAATCAACTGCTGGCTCTGGATGCAAAACTGGAGAACTTTGACAATGAGACAACGAGTATAAGGTACGGATGCAGGGAAAAACTGGACAAGCTGGACCATCTGTCCGAACGGCTGCAGGATTATGGGGAGTCCTACGTCATAAATGCGAAGAACGAATTAACAGATAGGATCAACGATTTGAGTATCAATTTGCCTTTGCCCAATGTGTCAGAGGACACACACAACTCTTTTTTTGTATATATCCCTGTTTACATCGCTGTTTTCAAAGATGACAGAGCTGGAACAGAGAGATTTGTAATCTTTCCACCAAAATATGTCGAAGAGGGGATGGTATCTGTGGCGTCGTCTTTGCTGACAAGATTCAAGAAGATTGAGCATCAGGAGGGTCTTCGTTCCCTAATCATCGATCATATAACAAAGGTTTTGATGGACGACAAGGACCTTGAGATAAAAGTTCTGGAGCACATATTCAAGAACTCGATCCTCAAGTCTTCTTCTGATAAGCATGACACAATTGCAAAGGGGGCGGAAAAGCTGAAAAGTAAGGAGAAAGTCTCCGAAAAGGATTATAATATCATTAAAAGTATGCTGGAGTGGGAAGAGGAATGATGAAAGGATTAAAAGGCTTATCTAAAAAAATGAAAGAGAAGATAGATGGGATAGATATCAGTGACATACAGGAGAAGATAACTGATACGGTTAATGTTGATTCGGTGGTCGGCGTCGGCGATAAGCTGAAGGAGATGATAGATGCGAGCAGTATAACGGAAAAGGTGCAAGATGTAACAGAAAAAACAAAAACGAGTTCGGTTGTCACGGATATACGGAAAGGAATCTCAAAGATATCGTCGGGAGACAGGTCCATACTTGCATTCTCAAAGACATGTTCAAAGAGATATGCGGAGATCGGGGAAACCGTGACCGTGACGATAAAACTTGAAAGCCGGCACAAAACCGGAGTTCTGGACTGTATCGTAACAGACGAGATACCGCCGCAATTCGAGTTGATCGGAGAGATGCCGTCGATGGTATATCAACTGAGCCCGCGCGAGGCGAAGGAGTACCAATACACAGTCAGGACAGCCGTGGGGGGTCATTTTCGAACGAGAGCGATGTGCGAGATCGAGAACAAGTTTTCACTGGATGATATCCCGTCAAACGATATGGAAATCTATGTCAGCCCACTGGGTATCCGGACTCTGGAGGTTGCGGTGGTACAGGGTCAATGGAAAGAGATCGATTTCACCTTTGAGAATTTGAGCAACGAGGAGATGACGGACATAACCGTGTCATTGAAAAAGGATTCAAAGTTCGATCTGGACAAAGTGCCGAACTACAGCGAAACACTTGCTCCGGGCATGAATGTGACAATTCCGCTGGTCATAAAAACACAGGAGAGTGGTTCTGTAAGCCTGAATCTGAATGTTGCATGCACGGATGAACATGGGGAGAAGTGCACCACCGAAAAGAATTTCCTGGTCTCGGTAATTGAGTCGGATAAAACGGTAACAAAAGTTGATATAGGCTCTATCGGCGAAGTTGTGGCTTCAGGAGCCACGCAGATCAAAGAGAGCGTCATCCAGAGAAGTGCGGTTGGTGGAGCCGCGATTGAGGAAGGCGAGGGGAGTGAGATGCTGTATGCGGGAAGCAGAAGCAGTGTTGAGGTGAGTGGTAGTATCGTACAGCGGAGTGAGATGGGCGGTGCAACGGGCGCAGGTGCTACTACGCCGGAACCTGAACCTGAACCTGAACCGAAACCCGAATCCGAATCTGAAAAGGTCTGTCCGAAATGCAATAATGTGGTGCAGGCTGGGTGGAAGATGTGTCCGTTCTGCGGTACCGGACTTGAACTGAAGTGCCCTGGCTGCGATCGTGATGTGGAAGAGGGGTGGAAGATGTGTCCGTTCTGTGGCGGGAAATTGAGGTGAGCATCCATCACAGTTTCACAGTAACAAGGAATATAACAAACACGATTGGAACGATGAACAGCGATCTCCATTAAATCACAAAAAAATACGAGGTACCAAAGAGATGTTTGGCAAGATAAAGTGCAGTAACTGCGGAACAGAGAACAGCAAGAAGAGCAAGTTCTGCTCACAGTGCGGAAGACCACTATCCAGAATGGTGTGCAGTAAATGTGACATGCCGGTAGGCGCGGATCACAAATTCTGCCCGAACTGCGGTGCCAGAATGACTCAGTCCGCAGAAGAGAAGGTGAGAGCGGCACCAGTGCCGGAAAAATCTGGCAAAATAAGAGTGTGGCAGAGGGGGCCGCTCGACTTTGCACGTCGGTTCGAGGTAAGCGACATCAAAGGACTCTTCAGCAAGAAGATATCCGTTATGCCGGGAACCAAAGCGATATTTTTGCAGGGGGGACGGTTCTCAGGAGAACTTACGCCCGGAACGTACACGGTCGGCGGGCTCACCGATGCGATAAGGAACCTGAACTTTGGGGAGAGAGCGACCGTGATACTTGTGGACGACTCGGACGTCCGGCTCGACTTTAAGATCGGCGGCTTGAGAACGGAGGAGAACTTTGATGCTGGCGTCATGGGCAAGATGGTTGTGGATGTCGAGGCGCCGATACTCTTTGCAAATAACCTGATGAAGGGGCGAGAACGCGTAGCTACGACCGACATCGAAGCGATGCTTGAGGATGAGATCTCGAATCTGCTCCAATCGAAGGTCAAGCAGTATTCATTTGAGGATCTGTACGGCAATCTCGAACTGAAGAAAGAGATCGAGCAGGACTTTGAATACATGTTAAGGACAACGCTCGAAAGAACTGGTATGAAACTCGTGTACCTGCCGCATTTCGACTACGATGAGAGCTACTGGAGCGAGATAATTGAGGCTCGTGGCGAGTCTGCACGAGAGTTGATCAGGAGGAGGGAGCAGATAAAGCAGGATTCCGAGATGCAACTGGTGGAGTACGAAGAGCGTGTAGCCGCTAAAAAGAGAGGGCTTGCGGCTGAAGAGGCTGAGTACGTTATCGACGAGGGGATTGAAGATCTCGACAGCAAGCGGCTTGGACTCACGAAGAGGATGCGTGCAAGACTGACCGATGACAAGATGGACGAACTCGGGAATGCGGAAGAGCTTGAGACGTTTCTGCACGGGCTTGACCAGGACAAAGTCATACGAGAAAACGAGATGAATGATCTCAAGCAGATATTCGTGGAGAACCGGGAGGACAGGGGCGTTGCACGGAGACTGATGCTGGATCGCATCGAACAGCGGCATGAACTGGATATGCATCTTGAGCGTGACGACTACGAACGGGAGAAGACGGCGAAGGACGCTGAAGCCAGAATCCGAATAGAACAGATGGAAGACAAAGTGCTAGATGATGAAGCGCGAAAAGGCATCGAACTGCTAAAAGCGATGAAAGCAGCGAAACGTGAGGACGCGGCTAGTTATCAATCACTCGAACTTGAGAAAATGCAAAAAGAAGCGGATCTTGAAGCAGAGCGGCTCAAGGCACGTTCTGCGGCTACGGATGAGGCGCTCATCACCATGACCGAGGGCAAAGGTGCGGAACATCTGAGCGAGCTTGCGAGAATGAAGCTTGCCACCGGTCTTACCGAAGAGCAGATACT
>JAYELB010000378.1:0-1643 GCA_034717055.1 Methanobacteriota archaeon | reverse complement strand
CCCCTCACTTTCACTCAATAGAGAGCTATAATCATCTCCAGTAAACAAATCTACGATAAAGTTGTACATGGTTCAATTGCCTCATATCTTCATTTTGTTCCCTACACTTCGTACCGTTACACATCCATATACATACATCCCCGCCCATACCACATAAACATACCCAAATAGCATGGTGAAAGTAACCATCGCCCCCACCAAAAACATGCATGGTATCGATATCGGCACACAGTCAACAGACACGGACCCCTTGCATGCCATCGCACTTCAGCAGTTCCCCGACCAGGTCATCAGGTATCTGCCGACCTATTATGATCGTCCGCGTCGGGCGCTTTGCAGCCGCGGGTCATCAGAGCTCACCTTCGTGGTGCCGATCCCGCGTTCTGCCACACACGCCGCCACCGATGCGAGAATGTCTGTGCGAGCAAATCCACTGGTGCCATAATGATCGCGCCGAGTTTGAGATCAGGCGGATGTTCGTGAAAACAATTCTGAGCATTGGATCCCCCCCCTCCCGGAGTTGCCGATCCTTATTTTAACAACCACAACCACAGAGGCACAAACTTGATGGTCATATCCCCAACCAATTCTTCTTTCAATGTGTCTTCAGTTATTATTGTGGATTTTTTCAGATTAAAATGCTCCATAGCCGCAGCCAATCCCCGCACCTCCCGCACCTCTACCTTACCGCTCAAATCCCAGCAGACCTGAACAAGTTCCACGACGTCCAGCCCCGATTTGACCACAAAATCCACTTCCCACCCTTTTTCATTCTTCCAGTAAAAAACATCGCCTCCGGATCGTCTGAGTCTCATGAAGACTACGTTCTCGGCAGTTCTCCCCATATCCTTTGAGAATGTGAATCCTATTGCATTTTTTATGCCACTATCGATGCAGTATATCTTCTTCTGTCGCGACATCTGCTCTTTCAATGAATAAGAGAAGAACGAAAGGGTTTGTACTAGATAAACCTCCTCAAGAATCCGAATATAGTTTAAAACTGTGTGTGGTGAGATTCCAAGTGTATTTCCAAGTTTCCTTGCGCTCGTCGGCGCTGCAATGTCGGTCAGGAGCAGATGGCTCACCCCCTCAATCTTTGATGCGTCACGTAGAGAGTAGCGCATGAGCACATCTCGTGCGACTATCCCTGCGAAATAGTTCTTGAGTTGCACCACCTTGAGCCGCTCCACGTTCTGCAAAACGACCTCCGGGAACCCACCATATCTCATGTACTCGGATAATTTCCGTTTTATGGCAGGTTTCTGATTCAAGAGATACCCCAGTTTTTTATCGGCGAGATCAAGTCCGGTGAAGGTGAGGTACTCATCAAAGGATAGCGGGTATACCTCAGTTGTGATAACCCTTCCTGTGAGAAGAGACGAACACTCTTTCTGTAGAAGAGACGACGACGATCCGGTTATGATAAACTTTACGTCTCTGTTTTTGTCGTACATCTCTTTAACCCATGCTTCCCAGCTTGGAATGTCTCGGATCTCGTCAAAGAAGAGGAAAACACGCCCCACAGGTTCCTGCTCTTCGAGATAAGTCTCGTAGACTGCTTGTAGAAAATCCGGGTCTTTCGCGAAGGGGATCAGCGCGTTGTCGTCGAAGTTGATATAGCAGATATTAGGGGAGGATCCTGT
>JAYELB010000377.1:0-7552 GCA_034717055.1 Methanobacteriota archaeon | reverse complement strand
TTCGACCACATAGAGGTCTGGATAAATGAAACATTCTATGCCAATGTAACACAACCAGCCCATTCCTATACTGCAACAGGGTTGGACGCAACATCGTGGTACGAAATCCGGACACGGACTGTTGACGACTGCCAGAACGTAAACACGACATGGGTAAATGACACCGCAAAGACACAGGAAATGAGTTGGGGGGATTACCACCAACTGATAAACATCTCAAATACTGCACAAAACCTGAGCTACTATCCGGTAAGGATAGACCTGAACTCCTCAAATGTCGAAACTAACTGGAATTGGACTGAAGATGAAAACGCGACACGATTCACTTATTACAATTACACGACAGAGACAGAAACTGAAATTCCATTCTGGATAGAATCATGGAATTTGACGGCTGAGACTTCTACCATCTGGGTTAATGTTACTTCTTTAGCAAACAACACGAATACGACTATCTATTTGTACTACGGCAACACCTATGCAAGTTCTGCGAGTAATGGCACGAATACCTTTGAGTTCTTTGATGATTTTCCAGGCAGTTCTCTGGATGGTGCTAAATGGCCGTACCACCCAGGCACCCCAGTTGTTTCAGAGAGTACAGTTCTGTTAGATGGTGGTGATAAAATATGCTCCCCCATAGATTTTGGTATTCCTTGTTCAATGAGAGCAAGGTCAAAGGCATCTGCTGATGATTCTGTGTTTTTAGAAACATATTACGCGAATACCAGTGAGACTTATGGTCTGCAATTGGGCACATCGGATCAGGGTACACATGGTCCGACAATTATCAGAACACAAGTTGATGACAATGGTAGAGACTATAGATTCACTGACACTGGTGTAGCCTGGAAAAATTATGCTATTTATGAAATCACCAGAGTTTCAATAGATATAGCGAGATGTTACCAAAACGATTATTTATTATGCAATGAGACTGAAAAAGTTTTCGACGCAAAGGGATACGTCGGTTTTCATGTTTGGGGTGCTTCAAGTACAGTAACCGTGGATTGGGTCTTTGTCCGCAAATACGCCTCACCTGAGCCGGTTGTGAGCATTGGTACACAGCCACGGTCATGCCCGTATGGCGACATCTGCGTGAATGAAATCGGCTGGTGGTACAACAACAGTGTGCTTAATACCAGCAGCACACAGATACAAAATGCGATCGATAACGCCACCGATGGCGATTCAATCTATGTGTACAACGGCAATTACACTGAGAACGTGGACGTTACCAAGCAGCTCACGCTGACAGGTGAGGGTACGGATGGGGTGAAGGTGACCAACAGTACAGCTGATAGTCACGTCTTTAACGTGAGCGCGAATTACGTGAACATCTCAAGATTTAATGTGACCGGTGCAACGGGGAACATGAAGGCAGGAATTTATATCGGCAAGAGCGTTGATCAATGCAACATTTCCAGTAACACCGTGTCAGACAATTACATCGGCATCTACCTGGATTCGTCGAGCAGTGGCAATCGGCTTGCGGATAACATCATATCTGACAATACCTGGGACAACTATCTTGCAAGTTCGACATCTGCTTTCTCAAACAACACCTTAAGTGGCACAACGGTTTCTTTGACATACAGCGGTGACGTATTGCTCAAAGGCGTTGGTTCGCCGGCAAGTGATCCAACCGGACAGAACAACATCGGTAAGTTCATCAATGTCACGAATCAGAGTGTTGGAGCGTGGATGTTCTTGAACTTCAGTTATTCAGACACTGATCTCAGTGGTCTGGATGAATCGAGCCTTGCGGTATGGAAATACAACGGCACTGCATGGATTGAGGATGGCTGGAATGGTTCGCGGTATCTGGACACTACAAACAACGTTGTTGGCGTAAACGCCACGAGTTTTAGTGTGTTTGCACCGATGGGTAGCTCAAGTAGCTGTCCGAGTTGCACAGTAAGTGTAACACCAGGCGACTTGAAAGCGAACTCAACAGGCACATTTACTGCCATCATCAACTGCACCGCTCCGTCGGGGATAAACACGTCTCGGTTTATTATGACCCAGACTGTTGAGGGTGGTATATATCCGGAAGGACCTCCGAACAGATGGTCAATCAGACCGCCGATGAATGATATAGCACAAAGTAATGGCTCATTTCCACAAATACTGCGTGCTTATAACAGAGGAAAAGGAGACTGGTATGATTTTGCCGGGTTGTTTACTGATAACTATAGTTATGCCGTTCACGACATTACCCGCAGTCATGTCACCATAACCAATGGCAGTAAATGGGCGGAACTGAATTACACAGGGGTAGTAGAGCCAACCGTATTCAGAAACAATTTTTTCTTGGACAGGAAACAACTGGAAATAGAAACAAAGAAAGAATATAACGTTTATGCCAACCATCCGTTGTTAATCAAGTTTTGGGACCTGGAACATATACGCGGCGCTGCCGATTATACTGCTTGTGCGTTTCGGAATATACATTATTCCGGGACTCCAACTGCTGATTTAAAAGCATATTATTGTAATAACTCGTATAAAACAGTCTCAGAGGAGCTGCCCAACTACGGTGCTTCTGATGCTACTGCGAATATGACCGGGAATGTGCTTCTGATGCATCTGGACGAGATGTCGGAAATAATAGTGGATTACAGTGGAGCAGGAAATAACGGAACTAATAATGGCGCAGAATATGGCGCACCAGGGAAAATCAACACTTCTTTGAGTTTCAATGGTAGTGATAGTGTTAACGTTTCTTCTTCCTCTTCTCTGAATATGGGAGGTTCTGACTTTACAATTGAGGTATGGGCTAAAACGGATAGTACCTGGTCTGCAGAAAGATTGCTTGTTAAACATGGTATAGGGGAAACAGGAACCTATCAACTCACAACCGAGAACAGCGAAAATTTCAAAGTTAACTTTTATGGAATGTCAAGTTCTGACGGCTGTTTGTGTAATGTTGACTGGACTGATGGACAGTGGCATCATCTGGTTGGTGTGTTCGATAATTCTGCTAATTATTTATGTACTTACTATGATGGTAAGCTATGTGCTGCTACTCCTGAAACCAATGCCCCGGATAGTGTTGATGGACTATTACACATTGGTTCTGGAGGAACAGAAAAGTTTTTCGACGGCGAATTGGATGAAGTCGCAGTTTACAACCGTTCTTTAAGCGCAGATGAAATCAAAGCCAATTACAAACGTGGAATCCGGAAACCGTCAAGAGATACGGATAATTGCGTATGCCTTAATACTCTCGGTGCAGCGGATTTGAATGATATATATTATACGTCACGAAACAGCAGTTATTCGAGATCGTGTTATGGTATAAATGGTAACAAAATCGCTGGAATTAACGCAACTGGTACTTATTATATTGCTTATGAGAGTGATACGACAGCCGGGAATTGCTACTCAGTGAGGTATGCGAATGGCAGTTCGGGCACAAACGTAAGTTTCGCTGATTCTAACGTTGCGTGGTCTTCAACAGACGATGCGGATAACTGGATACAAGCACAATTCACGCCTGACCTCTGGTTCTCAGCAATAACAGACGGTGACCGGTTCCAGTTAGGCGTTTATGCCGAGAGTAATGTCGGCAGCAATCATACCAATTTCACATTATATACAGACGACATCGGAGACATCAATTATCCTATTTCCAATCCCAGTATCGCGTATTATGAGAATGCCGGCGGCACAAAGGATTACGACCTGACCGGCTTGTATGCCGGAGATATGACCATCAACATAAACATGGCAAAAGACCCGGATGCACCTGGTACGGTGAAACACAGCTTATATCTATACAATTCCAACGGCATGCTCAACACGACAATCAACTCAAGTTTCTACAGCCAGGACGACAGTAATGTAAACGTCATCTTCGATACGAGCATGGTTTCGGATGCGGAATACCGTATAAAGGTGACCGCGGTTGATGGTGACAATTCAAGCGATGTTGAAAGTTATTTAACAACTGTTAATTTCACGATTGATAATACCGCGCCAACCATTCAACTGAATGATCCGGCTGATAAAGCCGATCTGAGTTCATCAACAGTCAACTTCAACTGGACGACAACAGATAATTTGGATGGTGCGTTATCATGCGACCTGACGATTGATGGTGTAACTAATCAGAGCGGTATTACTTCCATATCGGGGCAACCAACGAATTATAGTGTTCCCGGGATATCTAACGGTTCTCACAACTGGTATATGACTTGCAGGGATGATGCCGCTAATGCTGTTATTTCAGAGACAAGAACATTTGGTATTAATGACAGTGCACCAGACGTAACCCTGAACAGCCCACCCAATGGTTCGGTAACACCCAACAACTGGGTTATAGTAAATGCGACCGTGACCGACGCAGATGACGACAACATGACAGTTTGTTTCTATGCAGACGACAGCATTAACGGTTTAAACGCTTCCGAAGGTTTGGTTTATATAGAAGATAACGTTGCTGATGGCAGTGCTATAACTTACAAGTTAACCGCACTGCCTGTCAAACCGGACGAAGATGGTTTAGCGATGTTGATGCACTTTGATAACAGAGGCGAGTATGGTGAGCACACAGAGAGAGGTGTGGCAAATGCGGTTTATGACTTTACTGGTAATGGGAATAATGGCACACTTGGCAGCGCTACCACAAGCACGGCTCCGGTATGGGACGTAACAGGCGGTAAATTCGCGGGTACGTTTGAGTTTGACGGCAGTGATGATTACATAGATTGTGGTGATGACAGCAGTTTGAACCTCGATAATTCTTCATTTACTGTTTCTTTGTGGTTTAATACAATATCTAACGCCACCAATGTCAGGCAGACATTATTAAGCAAGGGCAGTACACACACCAGTAATAATACCTGTTTGCATCTGGATTTATTCCGTGATAATAATGAAAGTATTAACATGCGGTTCTGGGGTAACGATTTGGAAGTTAATACAAAAATCACAGCGAATACATGGCATCATGCTGCTTTTGCTTATAATACGTCAGATATGAACCAGACAATTTATCTGGACGGTGCTTGCGTAGGCTTCAAGAACATAGCTACTAACCTCACCGGAACAAACGGCGATAGCATCAGGATAGGCAGAAGAGCCTGTGGCGAGAATGACAATCCGTTCAACGGCGCGATAGACGAAGTAGCACTTTATACCAGAACGTTATCGGCAACAGAGATATTAAATCAATACCGGTTGGAAAAAGGAAAATATTACTGGAAGGTAAATACAACAGATGGTGTTTTAAGCAATGAATCAGATGTCTGGAATTTTTACGCAGGCTATAATCCCGACCTTCGCGTGATCAATGTAACGTTTGATCAATGGAATACTAGCGAAAACAGATCAGCGATCTCTGAGACCGGGTCCGGCTGCCACGTCAAAGAGAATAGGAACATCGCGATCAATGTGACTATCGCAAACTATGCAGACGAAAATGTAACATCTAACTTCGATGTGTCTTTCTTCGACTCCGCTGGCGTATCTGGCAACTGGAGCAGATGCTTTTGGAACTCTACGTATAACGTGTCAACAGATGGAGAACTGGGGAGTATAACCACCGGTGATCCACACAACACCACATACATTACCGGATACTGGAATCCATCGCTGGTTGGCACGCACAACATCTCGGTATGGGCAGACCCTGCCAATTCTGCCAGCGAGTCTGCGGCAAACACCACGAACAACAACGCGTCAGCAGTGATAAACGTCTCCGCGTGGCAGAAATACTACGGGAATGTGAGCGGCAGCATCGTATTATCCGACAGTGCTTCCGACTCGCTCTATGACTGGACATGGAGCAATGAGAGCGATGTCGGGTATGCTTACATCGTAAAAAATGGCGCAAGCATAAACTGGAGCGCTCTCCACGCACTCGGCTGCGACAGTAACAATGCCTTGAATGCAAGCGGGCATGACTTTCATGACGCCGATACCAACCTTGGCATGGTTGTTGGCAGCAACAATTCGACAGGATTTGTGGACAATAACATTACTGAGCTGTTCGGCGGCGGTAGTCCGAGCACGGCATCGTTCAGGGCACCGTTCACAGTCTATGGAAACCTCATATCGAATGTACCAATCATAAACAGTACCATAATGGTAAACCATACATCAGTTGAAAGCGCGAATTTCGTTACAGGAATCTTATGGGACGCTACTTCTGATACCAATGGGTATTATGATGCTACCAATGAGACTCTCGTATTCGTAACAAAGATAAGGGTGGCTGCGACAGGTCTTGGCGGTGCTGCGCATAATTACGAATTCGCAGCCCCATGCACGCTTAATCCTGTGGTTGGGGGCGATATGGATATTTATATGGAGTTGAAATGATGAAAAAACGTACTTACCCGAGTATTGTGTGGATATCTACATATAAAACCACGAGATTACACAAGATCAACACAGAAATCTTATGGAGATGGGTGCTTCGCAGACTGTGTAATCTTATAGTTCCTGCTACATGATACCTCTCGATTTTCGGTGAAACGTAAACCAAAGCCCAAATAGGTGTCACGCAGACATGGCACGTTTCACCCCTTTCAAATGCCTGTTCTTCAATCGCGTTGTTGTCATTGGTAATTCTGCATGTAGTCCGTGACGGTAAAAGGATATGCTATTTCAATTCACCGAAAGTCAGGGTGTGCCTGAGCATGTTCTGAAAAAGTTTGTGTGGCTAACATCGGCGTAATGATGGCGCTTTAGCGAAAGTTTTGGGCGTATTCATGTGTGTTCGGTTAAGCAGCCATGTAAGAAGCATAGTTAAGGACACTGAAGAAAATGACAATACAAGGATAAAAAAGTTCGAAGAGATCTTTGAGTGAGATGAGCATCGATTTGTTGGATTCGCTACTTCCTGATCGGAGTGACTCAATACCACTATCGCTCCCGACCGCGTATATCTAAGCAGAATATGCGCGAGTGACGTGTGGCAAATAGATAACCCCCAATTTAGTCCAGCGCGAGATTCATTCGGGGAGGGGTGTCGAAAGGATATTCGGGTGCATTTGGCTCCCCGTCACCAGAGCGTATACGACTCGAACACCGGCACCAGGGTTGACCGCCCCCGCGCAACCATGCGAAACAGTTAATAGGAGAGCATCGCAAGTGTAGTATAGAGGCATATATGATCCACATTCGTGCCTCGCGGGTGGGGAAGCATCCGAAAGTGTGTCCCTGGGTTGGTCACGCAGAAGATCGGATTGCATCATCGCATCCTACATGCGAAAAGGGGGGCACAAATAGTGTCGATACACAGAACCATATCAACCGCTGTGCTGCAGCATTTCGCTGCGGCGCACGCCAGAACAGCTCCCGCGGAACCTGCCGGATCCGGATATGTGAGCTGCGCTTTCACTGCCAGCCCGGATGTGGCTGCTGTGAATCGCGGATGTTGCGTTGCAACCTGTGACTTTAGCGTAAGCGGCAGAGAGATTTTTTTTTCCAATCCTGCCCCCACCCATACCGGCACCGGAACGATGATGGCGACTATGAGAGGCGCGCCTCCGGGCACGTGGCAGGGGTCATGAAGCCCTGTGCGGGCGCGGGCCAGGGCAGTTTG
>JAYELB010000376.1:0-7578 GCA_034717055.1 Methanobacteriota archaeon | reverse complement strand
CATATTGCATGCGCCCGCAATGAGGGCACGTCTTGATCTCTGCTTGATGTTCGGTCACCTCGATTTTTACGGGAGGAATGTCAAAGACCTGCCGCTTCTGGTAGTCATCCGCTTCGACATCTTCAAGGTTACATTCCACACACGCTATACCCCCATAAGTACCTTTTGTATCACAGAGACTATCAGGACTTGTGGCGTTGCGGATGAAATCTGTGGTTTTATGTGGATATCATATATATTGAGCATGTTCTCACAACCTGACAGCACCTCTAACATACTCATCGATAGCCTTCGCCGCAACCTTCCCAGCACCCATCGCCGAGATAACGGTCGCAGAGCCTGTTACGATGTCACCTCCTGCAAATACGCCGGGCTTTGATGTTGCTCCGGTCTCGTCCGCTCTGATTGTTCCGTACTTCGTAGTCTCAAGGTCAGGCGTTGTCATCGACACGAGCGGGTTTGGGGATGTGCCGATTGCGATTATCACGACATCGGCAGGGATGATGTGTTCGGTCTCAGGGACCGGAACAGGTCGGCATCGTCCAGACTCATCCGGATCGCAGAGTTCCATATTGATACATTCCATACCTGTTACCCAGTTATTCTCATCGCCGATAATCCGTATCGGGTTTGTGAGCAGACGAAAGATGATTCCCTCTTCTTTTGCGTTTAAAACCTCTTCTGCCCGCGCTGGAAGCTCGTCCTCGCCGCGGCGGTAGACAATAGTCACGTCCCCTGCACCAAGCCTGAGAGCACATCGCGCGGAGTCCATCGCCACATTGCCGCCGCCGACAACTATTGTCCGGCGCCCCTTCTTAACCGGCGTGTCGAATTCGGGAAATAGGTACGCCTTCATCAGGTTCACACGGGTCAGGAACTCGTTTGCAGAGTAGACGCCGTTTAAGTTCTCGCCGTCGATTCCGAGAAACGAAGGAAGCCCTGCGCCTGTTCCCAAAAAGACGGCGTCGTACTCCCGTAGCAGTTCATCCACCGTGCCTATCTTCCCAATAACCGAGTTCATGCACATATCAACGCCCAGCCGCCGTATGAAATCGACCTCCGCAGCAACGATCGACTTTGGCAGCCTGAACTCAGGAATTCCATACATGAGAACGCCGCCGGCAGCGTGCAGCGACTCGAAGACCGTGACAGTATACCCCATCTTCGCAAGCTCCGATGCTGCGGTAAGTCCCGCGGGACCTGCTCCGACGACCGCAACGCGTCTTCCTGTGGGCGCGGGGGGGTCCGGGATAGTAACTCCCTTCGCAATCTCATAATCTGCCACGAACCGCTCAAGACCGCCGATTGCGATAGGAGCTCCGTCTCCACCCTTCCCAAGTACACAGACCGCCTCGCACTGAGTCTCCTGCGGGCAGACGCGTCCACAGATGGCGGGTAGTGAGTTTGTGCTCTTTAGCGTGAGAGCCGCCGAATCGAAATCCTCTTCTGCGATCTGACGTATGAAACGCGGGATGTCCACGCCAACAGGGCAACCCTTGATGCAGGGAGGTTTTTTACAGTTAAGGCAGCGATTCGCCTCTGCAACCGCCTCGTAACGGTTGTATCCGAGTGCAACCTCCTCGAAGTTTGATCTTCGATCGGATGGCGACTGTTTTACCATCTTGGGCCTTTTTTCGGGTTTTGATTCAGTCTTCATCTTCATACCACCGGATCCGCTGCTGCTTCGCATTCAAGCGCCTCCTTCTCTTCTGGCAGATACATGGCAAGCCTGTTCATCAGAAGCGTGAAATCGACCTCGTGCGCATCAAACTCAGGTCCGTCCACGCATGCAAACTTCGTAACGCCCCCTACAAGCACCCGACATGCGCCGCACATACCTGTCCCGTCCACCATGATCGGGTTTAAGCTGACTACGGTCTTGACACCAAACGGCTTTGTGACGCCAGCGACCGCCCGCATCATCACAGGCGGACCGATCGCAATCACCCTATCAACCTGCTCACCGCTCTCAATCACCTTCTGCACGATATCAGTAACAAACCCGTGGTGTCCTTTCGTGCCGTCATCGGTTGTGACATAGAGTTTACTGCTTGCTTCTTCCATCCGTTCCTCCCAGAACAGGATATCCGCACTCCGCGCACCGATTATCGATATTACTTTGTTCCCTGCTGCCATAAGCTCCCGTGCGATCGGAAAGATCGGCGCAATCCCGACACCACCTCCAACACAGACAACGGTTCCGAACCGCTCAATCGTTGACGCGCATCCGAGCGGTCCTGCAAGGTCCGTGATCGAATCCCCCGCACCGAGCGACGCAAGCTGGCGAGTCGTCTTTCCGATCTCCTGGAAGATAAACGTGACTGTTCCGTCTGCCGCGTCGAAATCAGCGATTGTGAGTGGTATGCGCTCTCCACACTCATCGATTCGAAGTATCACAAACTGTCCTGGCATCGCTTTCTCTGCCACCCGCTGGGCAGCGACATCCATCTGGTGGATCGTCGGCGCGAGTTCTCGCTTTTTAAGTATTGTAAATGGCATCTTACATCATCTTCTTCTGTTATTTATTTGCATACTGACCGCGCCATGATCAAAAAGATATTGGTCGCGGTGGTGGTACCGGATACGTGTTTGCGGTGTGCGCATCATGAGTGCGTGATTGGGTTGAACACTCTGCCTCGTTGGAGTTCGACAGGGCAGGACTATGCGAAGTGATTTATAAGGGTTTTACCAAAAGCATAACCGATGAAAAGAGATGTTAGTTTCTCGCTGCTTGGACTCATCATGCTGCTATGTCTGGGGATTGCAGCAGCCAGCGTGTACTACCAGTACACCTACACTGATCTGCAATCAAAGTACGAAGTCTCAAACGATACCTTGCAGAAGACGATGATCAACTACCAGGAGAAGGAGATGTTTCTGGACGCTGCTCTTCAGAACCTGAGTCTTTCGGAGGCGCGGGAGGATGCGCTTGGTGGTAAGTATCAGAAGGTCGAGACCGAGAAGGTAGGACTCCAGACCGACCTTGCAACGGCAAATGAGGCTATTAAAGATCTGAATAGGAAGAACGAAGATCTGCAAAGCAGTGTAGATACTCTGGATAAGCTATATAAGAAAGCAGAGATGGAAAGACTTTCTCTGGTGAAAGAAGTTGACCGCTGCGAGGATAAGATTGAAAGTCGTGACAAGAAAATCGAGAAGCTGAATGCTGAAATCAAGAAGCTGGAAGCTCAAATTGCAGCTACACCACCCGAATGACCGCAATCATCTACCATCCCGATTACCTGCTGCATGATACCGGACGCCATCCGGAACAAAAGGAGCGGTTGATCGCGATCATGCAACTGATCGAGGAGACCGGGATCGATCTGCACAGGATCAAGCCAGAGCCCGCATCCATCGAAGAGATCCGGTATGTCCACGATCCGGATTACATAGCAAAAGTTAGGGAATACTCGAAGCGTGAAATACCACTCGATCCTGATACGGTTCTCTGCAAAGCCTCGTACCGAGCCGCACTGCTCGCCGCGGGCGGGATGATCCGCGCCATCGATATTGCAGCAGGTGGCGAGAATGCGTTCGCGCTCGTCCGTCCGCCCGGGCATCATGCACTCCCTGATCGCGGGATGGGATTCTGCCTCTTTAATAATCTCGCGATCGGGGCGAGACATGCCCAAAAGATCGGATGCGACCGCGTGCTCATCGTGGACTGGGACGGGCATCACGGAAACGGCACACAGTACACATTCTACGATGATCCGTCGGTCTTTTATTTCTCGGTTCACCAGTATCCACACTATCCCGGAACCGGATCATCAGACGAGACCGGGGCGGGAGCAGGAAAGGGTTACACGCTTAACGTGCCACTTTCCGCAGGATCTGGCGATGCCGTGTATACCCGTGCATTTGAAGAGATTCTGATGCCGGCAGCGCTCAGGTTCGATCCTGACATCGTCCTCGTATCTGCCGGCTTTGATGCGCACATCGATGATCCGCTGGCAGGAATGGCGGTCACGACTGAGGGATTCGGGAGAATGGCGTCGATTGTGTCCTCGATTGCTGACCGGTGCTGCGAGGGTCGGCTTGCAATTACGCTTGAGGGCGGATACGATCTTCATGCGCTCTCGCAATCGGTCGTGGGTGTGCTCGAGGTGATGGTGGATGATTGTAGGGCGGATCAGGGAAGGTATAAGACAAAGACTGCAATAACACTGAAGTAGGTGACATCCGATGGACCGGAAAGAAATAGCAAAGGAGTTCGCAGACCGAATTTTGAGCAGGTTCAAAGACGGGATAGAGAAAAGAAAGAAATCTGTGGCGTTGCGTATGATATATCGATCCGCCATTTCACTGATATATCTCCAAAAATTTATTCTCATGACGAAATTATGAGAAGTTTACGAGTTATGACGCCTTTTATCGAAGAAATATTGAATGATGAGGTGCCGTTACATGGAAGTATCCGAGATTACAGAACAGCAACTTAAAATCGCGTGGGAACGATTGGATGCTGCCAAATGTCCTTTTGACGGTGGATTTTATAAGGATAGCGTAAGAAGAGCATACTATTTGATGTATCATGCTGCTGTTGCGATACTAACACTCAAAAACATAAAAGCAAGGAGACATTTCGGTGTTTTGAGGATGTTTGGTCTGCATGCAATACAGGAAGAGGATATGGCGCATTACTACGCCAAAGCCTTGAAATTCGCGAAGGGAGAGCGTGAAAAGGGCGATTATTACATATTTTCGGAAATCAGCGAAGAAGAATCAGAAACCGTAATGGGTGATGCCGAAAAGTTTCTTTTCATAGACCTGACGAAGGAGAGACATCTGGCGCACGTATTCGTGGCAACATCCGACTCTCTTTTCATGGAGAGTGTTTACAGCGAGGCGATGCTCGAGGGGAGGTGTAGGTATCTGCTTGTGGATGATTTTGATTATGGGGTTACAGCTGCGTTTCTGAAGAAGTATGGTTTTACTGCTGATGAAACTGCTGTCGCGTGGGAATACTGTGGCGGCAAGCCGATATGTCTGGTTGAGCTTGTGAATTTAAAACTGGGTGGGAAAGATGTGGGGCACGAATCTAAAAAATTATTAAAGATTAGAACAAGCCAAATGCTCTCGATATTTGATGAAATAGCACTTGGAAAGATCAAATATTCAGAAAAGGATATAATAGAGGAGTTTAGGAATTTCGAACAGGACGAGATGCTACAATATGACCGGATAACTGAAGAAAAAATATTTTTAGTCGGAAGAAATGTGTTCTTCATCGACCCGACGCAAAGAACAATTAAGCCACAGTCCCGTCTGAATCTGCTTGCGCTACGGGAGGTGCTGCGCAGATGAATCTTGACTCGCACTACGATGTCGCAATCGTCGGCGCAGGACCATGCGGTGCAACCGCGGCAATGTACGCAGCAGAAGATGCAAGCGTGATTCTGATCGATAAGAAGAAGGTGATCGGTGTTCCTGTGCAGTGCGCAGGCTTTCTCCCAAAGTACGATGAACTTGTGGAACTGATGCCTGACTCTGATCTTCCTGATACCTTCAGATACCCCAAGAGTTGCATCTACACAGAAACGAAGTACCAGCGGTTCATCGCACCAACTGGGGATGCCAAACAGTTCGATGTTGATGCCAATGTGCTCGACCGGAAGCGCTTTGACCTCTACCTTTCAGAGAAAGCAGCCGAGGCAGGCGCAGATCTCGCTATCGGCACGAGAGTTACCGCAATCGACGGCAGGTCAATTGAGATTTCAGGGCTGTGGGGCAGCCACACCATCAGTGCTGATGTGATCATCGGTGCGGACGGTCCAAGCTCGATTGTGGCAAGGTCTGCCGGGCTTTCCACAGTCGAGGACGATCCGATGGGGGTTGCTCATGCGGTGGCATACGACATGACCGGCATCGAGATCGACGAAGAGGCTATCGAGATGCACTTTGGCAGGAACTTTGTGCCAGGCGGGTATGCATGGATCGTGCCGCACGGAAAAGACTCTGCGAATGTCGGGATGGGGATTAGAAAAGCGATGTGCGAGCCGGGCGTCTCGTTTCGGGACTATCTGCACCGGTTCATCAACGAACACCCGATCGCATCCGGGAAACTAAAAGGCGGGGAGGTCACGGCATTTATCGCAGGCATCGTTCCGGTCGGCGGCGCACGCCAGAAGACGTGTGCGGGAAATGTCATGATCGCTGGCGATGCCGCGGGGCACCTGATCGCGACCAACGGCGGCGGGATACCGACTGCGATGGTCGCAGGAAAGATCGCTGGCGAGACCGCGGCGGATGCTGTGAACGGCAGATGCGCAGTCGAGGATTACGAAGCGAGATGGAAGCGCGAGATCGGGATGCAGATAGCAACGTCTGTCTATGTGCGGAAGTTGATGGACGGAATGATGCGGTCGGATCCGATGATGACAGCTGTTATGAATATGGTATCGCCGCAGCATATGAAAGCTCTCCAGCGCGGGCAGCTTCCTGATGCTGTGAAGCGGCTCTTGCAGGGGATGCGGAAGAGGATGGGGTGAGCGGGCTGAGGAATCATTTGGTTACGTAAAACAATGTGGCGGCAAATCTCGCGAAAATCTATGTGGGATCGATTCGATTGCGACCGAAAAAGATTTAGTACAAACAGACCCGAGAAAACATGCTTAATTTGCAGATAGAGGTTTTGAGATGAATGCCAGACACCGGAGCAAAACTCAGGAACCTTATGGTCCCTGTCCACCGGAAGAGTTTGCTGGACGATTTGATGGTAGAGCAACACTCTCGGAAGTTTTACAGGAGGCAAGATACCAGGGGCAGGCGATTATGCTTTCAGGTGCCCGCGGTTCGGGAAAAACTTCATTCATAGAGTGGGCGGAGCACGAAATCCAGAATGAACCAAAATTAAACGGTATCGCGATCAAGAAGACTTTTCCAGATGCGCCGGGTATGATATTTGCCACGTATATGAATTTGCTTAGAGCTCTGAAAGGACATCAGAAATTCGGTTGGTTTAAAAAAGCACTGAACAGTCCCAGTTAAAGGATCTATCGGAGCAGTACTGGACGCTTTAGAGAAAGCTTCACCACTGGCAGGACCTGCAAAAGTGGGTGTAGATGCTGGAGCGGCAGTTATACTCAGCACCGGCATAAACTGCGTTTTTTATTGGTGGAACCAAACTGATACAACACATAAACAAGGACTCAGCGCCTTGCTAACAACTATTCCATAGATTTTAAAAAGCTTACGTTGTGGCGGTGTGAAGTATACCAGGGCAATTGTTACCCCATGAAACTGTTGATTGCACTCAGTTGTTCTCGTCGTTTATCTCGGCTCTTAATGCCTTGAGTGACGAGTTGACCAAGGAGGATAAGTTCCTTGCCATTCTTCTTGATGAGAGACTTTTTATTATTTTCTGACCACCATAATTCTTGGCAGTGCTTCAGGTCTTGAGAGGCCGGTGAACTTAACTTTTTTTTGTAATGGCCAGACTGATGTGCAAGGTAAGCCCCAATAAATAACTTACCAAAATGCAGGCTCGATGGTAACATCCCACTTTGGCAATTTTCCCAATCGTTCAATCTTCTCTTCGCAGATTTTCATCGCTTTTTTTGTTAACTTCACTCC
>JAYELB010000375.1:0-1661 GCA_034717055.1 Methanobacteriota archaeon | reverse complement strand
GATGATATCTCCGAACATATTAGGCGTTACCAGCACATCGAACCACTCAGGGTTCTTCACAAACCACATGCAGATCGCATCCACGAAGTTAAAATCGGTCTCGATGCCAGGGTATTCGCCTGCGACCAATGTGAAGACCTCTCTCCAGAACCCGTAGATATCGGTCATCACGTTTGCTTTGTCAACGGACGCAAGTTTCTTCTCCCGCGTGGATGCAAGTTCGAATGCGTAACGGATCACCCGCTCGGTTCCCTGCCTGCTAATCATCCCTATCTGGTAAGCGATCTCGTCGGCGTCGCTCTCGACATCCAGACCGAACTTCACATGGTATAGATTGCGCACGATCTCAGCGGTACCGCGGCTCTTGCCGGCGCAAGCCCGCCCGCCGACGCCGACATACAGGTCCTCGGTATTCTCTCGCACCACGACAAAATCGATGTCTTCCGATGTTTTATCCTTCAGCGGAGTCTCGACTCCTCTCAGAAGTTTGACCGGCCTTAAATTTATGTACTGGTCGAAATAAAACCGTGCGGCCAGTAAAATCCCCTGTTCAAGCACCCCTGGAGGGATACGCGGATCACCTACCGATCCAAGATATATCGCATCGTATCCGGAGAGTTCCTTAAGCGTATCCTCTGAAAGCAGTTCTCCTGTATTTAGGTAATGCTCTGCGCCGTGAGGATACTCGATCCAATCTATATCAAACCCATACGCCGCCCCTGCCGCATCCAGAACTTTCTTGCCCTCTGCGATGATCTCCGGACCGATGCCGTCGCCGGGGATCACTGGAATCTTATATTGTACCATGTTCGTTCCTCAAGAACAGGATTGGCATCGGGATGTTAAATCTTTTGCGGCAGGAGGTCTGCCACCCTACGGATCACGCATGATTAATCCGAACACAATTAACATCTTCGTGGACATATTTTGCACCTCCAAAAACCCTTCTCTGCGCTCTCCATGACTTCTATGGTTTTATTTCTTATCATATATTCTTTAAATTATCTTATATATTTAACCATAGAGTACACAAAGGGACACGGAGATTGCGAATTTTGTGATGAAACGAGTTGGTAGGAAGTAGTTTTGGGATATGTTACCTTAAGTGTACAGATTATTCGTGCGCGGTTACTTACGTGGTGTTTGACAACCTCCAAAGACACTATCCGAATTAGAGTAGCGTCCTAATTTCATGACTTCTAAATAGCCAGGCTATTGAATCCAGACCTATTCAGTTCAGATGCGTTCATGTGGTGCCTCCAAGTGTGCATCGCAACGGGCGTAGCCCGACACCCTCTATCTCGTTTGCATTCTCTTTCGAGAACGCTTTCGGGACTGTTTTTTTGATTATGTTTGGTGCGCCCATCTCTTCCGAATCAAGTTTGTGGTTGCCTACTTCCAAAACAACCGTTATCTCCGTGCCGAATTGTCTAAAGGTATGTGTTTAACGGGGGTGGAAAAACCACGAGTCACTCGAGCACGTACTTTTGCTACTTTATTGTTCGGTAAGCACTAAGGTTTACGCAACTCCGGAGAATTGAGCCACAACCCGGACACCTTCATTGTCCCATTAATCTCCTGGAAGACGACCCTGACGGTGGCATCAGCAGGCTCATCAGTGAATTTCGCCTTGTACTGGGTGATTATGTACTGGTCCTTAC
>JAYELB010000374.1:0-1669 GCA_034717055.1 Methanobacteriota archaeon | reverse complement strand
ATTTATATCTCCTCCTTTGAGTTGTATTCGATCTCATTTATGTACATCAATCGTGTCCATCCTGTTTACCTCTTTTTTCTCTCAACAGAATCACCACAATCAGCAACCCGATCATCACAAAGACCGCGCTCCATCCTGGTAATCCGAATATCCCGGTGTTATCGTGAGATGCAGGTGTTGCCGGCGGCGGATGCGCATCAGCGGACCGCACTCTGATCGGCAGCTCGAGCGTGTAAGTCTCATCATTCTCTATATCGTCTCCGAAGTAGTAGACCACCAGCCCTTCCACAGTGAAGTTGCCGACCTGGTTTGCAACGATCACAACCTCGATATTCCTGCCCACACCCGGCTCAATCTCGTAATCTGATGTGAACTGCCCGGCTCCTGACATGGCAAACCCGGAAGAGGCAACGCTCATGCCGGACGGCGGGATTATGATCACCTGGACATGCATCACCGGCTTTGTTATCAGGTTTACAGCCGAGAGCTTGAGCAGGATGTTGTCTCCGATCACGACATCAGTCCTTTCGCCGTGCAACTTCACGCTTGCGTTCTGTGGCGCTGTGGGCAGCAGTCCAGCCGATGCGACGACTGTGAGCGTTGCACCATCCGATCTCGCGGTGTGGTGCTCTCCGCGACCGTCAGAATACGACACCTCTGCCTGATCCAGATTAAACGTGCCGCTCGCATGCGGCTTTATGACATACTGAAGCGTCCGCGACTCGTCTGGCTTGAGCAGCGGATACTCTGCACGTACAGAACCGCCCATCAACTTAAAACCCGGAGGAACGGAATCCGTAACCACGATATCCCTGATCTCGCCAGTACCGGTTGCTCCTGCGTTTCGCACAGTCACAGTCACCGTCGTCGTATCCCCTTCCTTGATCGTATGCGGCGAGGGTACTTTTGTCACAGATAGCGCGGTTGCGGGGTATATCTCAACCCGAAGCGCTCCCGCATTGTCGTCGTACGTGCCACGCTCGCCTGTCGTGAGGCAGTCAAAGATGCTGAACCGGATCTTCTCTCCGTCGCCTGTGCGGTAGTATGTGTATGTGTGATTCTCAACATCGCTTACTACTGCCTCTACCGGTTCACCGTTGAACTCGATTGAGTTAAATGGCTCGGTGTATGCATCTCCCTTGCCCATGCGAAACTGCGCATCTGCCCAGCCCCAGTCCACATCTCTCCTGAACTGGAATACGCCAGAGACCACGATTCTGTATTCACGGTCTTTTTCAAGTACTATTGATGATTCGACCGATTTGCCAGTGTCCTTTTGTCCGAGCGCATAGACCTGGGCCGTGTCGAGTGGGGAATCTGTGGATGCGGATACTTGTGTCACTAATACGATCAGCAGCAGTATGGTACTGCTGAGAGCTACTTCATGTATTCGATATTTTCTATACATTTTTCATAACCTCTCTTATTGCAAGCAGATTCAGACGTGATTGTGGTTTAATTGTTCGTACGTGTTTAGCCGCTCAGCCTCGCCCTCATCATCTGAAGACTATTGAGTCCCTGCTGCGCCCATGTTGCCAGCATCGTCATGATTCGCTCGTGAATTGACGTCCCTTTTCTATTACGCAGTGTTCCCACGATCCAACGCTTCCCGACATGCTCACGAAGAGCCCTTTCCGCTCTGTTGTTGGTCGACTCCACGCCGGGGTGA
>JAYELB010000373.1:0-7634 GCA_034717055.1 Methanobacteriota archaeon | reverse complement strand
CATCGCCACTGCCTGCCCCTCACTCACCCTGATATTCCATGAAACCGCTAGTGTGCCTGAGAACTCCCGAATGATACTTCTTTGCAACCCTTGTCTCTCCGGTGCAGAGCGTGCAGACCGCAAGCGGCGCATTGTGCCTCAGCCGCATCTCGGTGTTTCCGATCTCGATTTCAGGTACATTAATCATCGCGTTCCCAAGTTCGGATGCACCCTGCCCGGAGAGGCCGTTCGCCTCGATGATGATACATCCCGGGTTTGCCTCGATGACCCGCTCCCGAAAGACCTCCCGCTCTGCCTGGGACACAATATCACCTTTAGTCGCGACCACCACATCGGCAGTAGTCAGGAGGGGACCGACCTTTGCCGGCGTATTCGGTCCGGCAGTAACATCGATCACACAGACCGCAACGCACTGATCTACGTAAGGGGCGCAGCGCAGACACAGACCAGCGGTCTCGCTAATTAATATGTCCGCGTTCTGCTCTTGTGCCCACGATAACATCTCTTCGACGTTATAGATAGCAAAATGGTCCGGACACATATCCTTCGATAGTGCAACATGGACCGGTACATCGAGCCGGTTGAACCTTGTCTGGTCGTCTGTGAAGAGGCAGTCCACCTTGACCACAGCCGGTGCGATGCCGCTACGTTTCAGGTATGCAATCGCATGCATGAGTATCGAGGTCTTCCCGGATCCCGGAGTCCCGGCGATGATTGCGAGTTTCATTATTGATAAGAATCAAACGATAGGTCATAAATGTGTTGGGTGTGCGCCGGGATCAGGGATGCTCAAGGATCTCGAAACGTTCGTGGGTGTGAGAAATCGAACATAATCGGAATGCGTATGTGTTGTTAAGCACCCATGAGATCCGCCTGTGCGCTTAAGAATCTCCCAACTATCCCTACCCAAGAATGCTCACATTTAAACGATTGGCACGAACCGAGTGAATCGACGGAAAAACACTCGGATATTCGGACGGTACCGGAGATCGATTCCCGGCAACGGCAATCCTTAAGTAAAATGTACCCCTCTGCTAGGGATATGGAGCTATACGATGTCGTCATCGTCGGGGCAGGTCCTGCCGGTATTACCGCAGGAATCTATGCCAAGAGGGCGCGCCTTGAGACGGCGGTCATAGAGAAACTCGGTGTCGGTGGACAGATCGTACTTTCTGATTCCGTTGAAAATTATCCGGGATTTCCCGAGATCAGTGGGTACGAACTGATGCGAAAATTCGAGGAGCAGGCAAGATCATTTGATCTCGAAGTCGAGGACGGGGAAGTGATTGCTATACAGGACGAGGGCGAGTACAAGTCGGTAAAGACCAACGATCATGAATATACAACAAGATCGGTCATCATCGCATCAGGGGCAAAGCCGAGTCGTCTTGGCGTGAAAGGCGAGGAGAAATTCGTCGGAAAAGGTGTATCTTTCTGTGCTACCTGCGACGGGTTCTTTTTCAGAGATAAAGACATTATCGTGGTTGGTGGAGGGGATTCTGCGATAACAGAGGCGTTGTTCCTGTCAAAGATCGTTAACAAAGTGTACATTGTCCACAGGCGCTCAGAACTCCGGGCTGCAAAGATTTTGCAGGAGAGAGCTTTTTCGAATCCGAAGATCGAGTTTGTCTGGAACTCGGTCGTCGAAGAGATCACCGGAGGGGATGTTGTCGAAGGTGTGGTACTTCGGGACGTTGTGACCGAAGAACACTCCGGACTTGCGGTCAGCGGCGTTTTCGTGTATGTGGGTCTGGTTCCGAACACCGAATTTATCGATGCCAAGAAGGACAAGGCAGGTTTCATCCTGACCGATGAGCAGCTTGCAACCTCGGTACCCGGGGTCTTTGCGGCGGGAGACTGCCGGGCAACGCAACTCAGACAAGTTGCGACTGCTGTCGGCGATGGTGCGTTAGCTTCAGTGTCCGCGGAGCGGTATCTGGGCTGAACTTTGCATGGGGGTGCGGACGGTGGTCATTAAATGTGCCGAGGGGTAGATGGCTGTGCGCGCTCCATATCTGATATCTATGGCGCATCAAAACAGTTGATCCGTGGGACATGTATGTTGCAATCATCACCACGACGATAAATACCGTTGTGATGTGTCTTCATTTTCTTTAATTTAGTAGTACCTATTAATTTACTTTGATAGTTACATCATTGCGCCGCCGCAATCACCACCCACAACCCAACGTCGTGCCCGCTCGCATAAGCAGCACTGCGAGCACGCCCGCGCTGAGGATCGTTCGCAAATCGATTGCGTATTTCGGTTGTGAAGGGGTGCCTGGTCATAATAATCTACTTCAATACAGTACAATTGTGTTGTGTCCGTACGCACAACCCCCTTCCAAAAGCCTTTCCATATCCATAGAATATCGCAATGCAGAGCCAGCACACAACCTCCGATCGGCTCATACTACCGCCGTCTCGACCACCTTCCTGTGAACCCCGCACCGTATGCCGCACACGACACGATATGGATACTGCCGCACAGAAAACCCGAATCTTTTTATTACTTTCTGGTAACGTCGGATTGTCTTACGCAACCACAACTGCCATAATGGGGCATTATCGATCTGAAAAGTCGTTTACAACGATAATCTGTGTCCATCTGCGTTAATCTGTGGCTGATACTATTTTAGCCACAGATTAACACCGGTTTCACTGATTACACCCATATAATCATACCCGTATTTGCCGGGTTGGCGCCATGTTTTCAACCGACCAGAACAAATTAAAAAGTCTCGAAAACCCTGCATTCACAGGTGCATCCGCAGCCGGAGTGCCGATTTGTGATACCACCCACCAACTCGCACCACAGGATTCTCTTCTGATGACCTGGACAACATATATGGCCCGCGCTGAACAGATACCCATGCACAGATTTCGCCCATCTCGTCAGATCGGTTCGCAAACTCCTCACAAACTCCACCGGTCATCGAGCGGGAACATCTCATTGATCCGGATCAAGGTCTTTTTGTCGTGGATGATCCGGTATATCCTCGAGAGCACCATACAGTCCTTGCCAAATGCGCTGTCCTCCAGGTTCAGAACTTCGATCTCCGTAATCTCCCTCCTCGACTCGATGTTGTGCTTCTGCATGATGCGCCCGATAGGGATGTCCGCGCGCATCAAGTCCTCTTCCATGCCCTCTGGCATATTCCCAATCGGGGCTAACGATCGGGCATAGACATACGCCACACCCCCGGCACGGAGCATGACTGTGCGCTCATTGACCCGCTCGCCCACTGGTATATCGAGCAGTCGGGCGATCTCGTCATCCGCACTGGTGATGTGTTGCTGCTCTGTCTCGACGCTGACGTGCTTCTTCGTCATCAGTTCGAGCAGGTGGGTGACCGAGCCGTCGGTACCTGCGCAGATGCGAAGGCAGGTCGGAATATCGAGTTTGTATAAGCGGTCAGTGATATCCATTATATCCTCACGTCGTTTCATCGGTACCATCCACAAAAATTGTCTGCGAAGGGAATGCGATCTCGACACCCAATTCTTCGAGCAGTTGCATGATCTTCAGGTTGAACTGCTCACGAACCGCAAGGAACTCGTCCCACACTGTTGTCTTTGTGAAGCAGTAGATGAAGATATCGAGCGAATACGCGCCGAATTCGGTGAAATGAACCATATAGAAGTTGTGCTCGAAATTGGAATCCTCCTTTATGATCTCTTTGATCCCCTCGACCACTTCTTCCATCTGTTTCCTGCTCGTTTTATAGGTGACCCCGAGATTGAATTTTATTCTCCGTTTCTTCATTCTGGTGAAGTTCACGATCTCGGATTTGATGAACCTGCTATTCGGCACGGTCACGAGTGCCTGGTCGAACCTGCGTATCCGCGTGGACCGGAGTCCCACATCCTCAACAGTCCCCTCCACACCATCGACACGTATCCAGTCTCCGATATGAAACGACCGATCCGAGAAGACTGTGACCGATCCGAAGATGTTGCTCACGGTGTCCTGCGCTGCCAGGGCGAGTGCAAGCCCGCCGATTCCAAGACCAGCCAGTAGGGATGTGACATTCCCGCCTAGATTCTGTATCAGGAAGAGGACTGTAAGCGTCACCACAACGACTTTGAGACTCTTTATAACAAGCGGCACCAGTTGTTCATCGAGTTTCGTCTCTGTCTTCAGTGTCACCTGATGCATGTAATAGGCAACGATGTCGATCAGATTGAGCATGAGCAGGAGCGCAACAAATGTGAATGCGAGCGTGAAGAAAAAGTGATGCGCCCATACGATATCGAATATTCCAATCTGCTCTGGCAGATGTAGCGAAGCTACGGAAATATAAATTCCACAGACCACGATAAAGTAACCGAGAGGGGATTTGAATGCAGCTACAAGCATATCGTCGATCTTGGTCTTCGTCTTTTTGGCAATCCCCACCAGTTTCTTATCAAAGATGTATAGTGCAAGTTTACGCAAGGTAAGGGTAAAAAATATGATCAAGAAGAACATGATCATCTCGGCTGTTGAGATTCCGAGAGAATACTGATCGAACATGTTCTTGATGTCTTCAAGCATGGTAGCCCCTCTGTTGTTGAGGGATTATGAATTTTTTCATAGGCCTGTGAGTATGATCACGTTCCCCCTACCCTTCTTCACCTTCTTGACCAAGCCCCGATCCTCAAGGTCGGTTATCATCAGACTCGCCTTCGCTTCCGAGCAATTGAGCCGCAGTCGCAGGTTTTTCTGTGTGATCCTGCCGTCATGTTCCCCGACAATCGAGAGCACCTCCTGCAGATCGGATGGGATCGATGATTCCGCACCATCTGGTTCTAGCTCACCCCGGCTCCCAGATTCTTCTGATTCTTCCGGTTCCGGCTCCAGTGGTTCGTATCCATAATCTTCCTTTCCGTCCGTCTCATCCGTTCCACCCGTTCCGTTGCCCTTTTTACCACTCTTCCACAAAAACAAGGCAGATATGATCGCCAGAACCGAGATGATGCCGGTTGCATAGAGTAGCACTGTGGAGTTCTCTTCATCCTCGGGGAGTTCTTCGTAATCGAAGCTATCCTCGCTTAAATTTATGTCTTCATACAAGTACACGTCTTCAATCGGCGGGAACATCAGGAGATCGAGCACAAAATCCCCACCCCCTACGATCGTGAGCTCTTCTTCAGCACAATACTCGAGCAGATTGCCTCTGTAGTATTCGGCACGGATCGCGTACGCTCCTTCCGGCAGATCGAATGTGTAACTGCCAAAAGGCGCCACCAGCTTCTGCGGCGGTGTCGAATTCACCAGAACAATCGTGTTCTCGAGTACTTCGAACGTCGACCACTCATACGTGGTTCCGTGCACCACAGCAGCGGCTGCCGACGGCACACAGACCACAAGTACCGCGATAAGTAGCAGACATCTCAGAATCATCAGAACGTAGCAAGTTTCCCTTCTGCGACCAGTCTGGTGATATCTGTTATGTCTGCAAGCGACCTATCAATGATCTCCGCAATCTCCCGCTGTAGTGCATCCATGTCAGCACCCTCTGCAGGAACGATTCCGGCATCAGCAATAAGAGGTTGGTCGATAGGCTTACCGATCTCGGATAACATACGAATGTGGATCTCCTCGACCCCGTCCACAGTCTCGACCACTTCAGATGCGACCTTGTTGGCGAGCAGGTTGTATATCTTTCCGACATGGTTGACCGGATTCTTGCCGCTCGTCGCTTCCATGCTCATCGGCCTGTACGGCGTTATCAAGCCGTTGCACCGGTTGCCGCGCCCGACAGACCCATCATCGCCCATCTCTGCCGAGGTCCCGGTCACGGTCAGGAAGAGCGATTCGTTTTTGAGGTCGTCTGCGGCATTGATCAGAATCTCGACGTCGCGATCTGTGTATTTGCTTGCCATGTCTCTGATGCGATCGCGCAAATCATCTGTTACGCTGATATAATGTTCCAAATCGTCGAGATGGCGACCGACCATTGCGCAGGCAACAACAAGAGTGATCTTGTCCTTGTCACGAAGCCCCATAATCTTAGTGTCCTCCCCGATTGACGGAATCTTATTCCTGAGATTCATCAGTTCCTGTTCGGCATGGTAGGTGATCTGCTCGGTCTCTGACAGCGGTGCAAACCCTACGCCAAAGGACGTGTCGTTCGCACCTGGAATCGTTCGGTGGAAGACATTTCTCAGATCGGACGAGCCCTCCCCGAGTTTGCAGTCAAGAATGATATCGTGCTCCACACTTAGATTCAAGATGTTCTCCTTGAGATAGTCCCGGGCTGCCTGTAGTGCTATGGTATCGGTTGGGATGTGTATGCCATCGAACTCCTTCGTGGCTCTGCCGACCAGCAATATGTAAATCGGTGAAACGACCTCTCCGCCGCCGAACGCGGGGTACGATCTGCCAGCAACGATCTGCGCCTCATCGGTGTTGTGGTGCAGCACTGCCCCACAGCGGTCCATATACTCATTGCAGAGTGCCTGACTGACCGCTTCTGCGAGTCCGTCTGCAATGCTGTCCGGATGCCCGATGCCCTTGCGCTCGACAAGTTCGATCTCCTGCTTCTCAATCGGAGTCTGCCTGAGCGGTTCCACCTTGATATTTCGTGTCATTGGAATTGCCTCTTTGATGAAGTGTATCTATGCGCGTCCTGATATAAGATATTGGTGCTGATATACCTGTTGGATTTACGGGTGCGATAATCGAGTTTTCCGGGCCGATTATGAGGAGACAGTCGCGCCTGCCCCCTCGACTCCATGCGCACGATGTCTGTTGCGGTCAGATGCGCGATGCGGAGCGGCTCAGGGATATGGTTGTGGGTAACCAAACCCTTCTTAACAGGCGGTTTAATTTACAAGATAATTTAAAGAATATATGATAAGAAATAAAACTACAGAGGTTGCAGAGAGCACAAGGAAGGGTTTTTTGATGTGCGGAATATGCCCACGAAGAAGTTAATTTTGTTCGGATGTACCTGTTTAGCTGAGGTCCCGACTTTCGGTGAATTGAAATAGCATGTCCTTTTACCGTCACGGAATACAATAACAACGCGATTGAAACAGACATTTGAAAAGGGTGAAACGCGTCGTACCCGCGTCTGTTGACAAGAAGTTACATCACAGATTGCCGCACTGGCTACCCCCTCCATTCGGGGCAATCCTACCGCGGAATGTGTGAAATAGCAACCCCCACATAGTAAGCTCAGCAGGAACAACGTGGAAAATCTGAAAGTACGATTTAGATCAACTGCAAGGATAAAAACACCATGAAGAGCGTAAAGTGAACCATTGTAAGAGTCGTAAACGACAATAATCGAAAACGGACTGTTACGCTTAGACCAAAAGGTATGGAGTCAGACTATAATTGCTACGGGGACGTTATAGTGAATGGACGAACGGTTTCCGGATTACAGATGGCTTCTAAAGTGTTTATAATTATCTGTGATGTAGAACCCGGGTTCGCCCCCTAAGCTCCCGGAATATCCGGGTATAGACCTAGTGAGGGTAAACGATGGCTTATGGGGTAGAGGACTTGGTAAAAAGTGAATAACATCTTGTAATGAGATGTATAAGGGTTCAAAATTTGCCCTAACCCGAGAGGGTGCTGACTTACCAAATTGGTGTTTCATTGTATGCATGGAGGCAAACCTGTGAATGTAAGTAGTTCAATT
>JAYELB010000372.1:0-7669 GCA_034717055.1 Methanobacteriota archaeon | reverse complement strand
CTTCGGTGTTATGAAATCGGATATTATGATTAATCTGGTGAAATAATGGATACCGTCGCCGCTACAATCAAGGGTGTATACATGGTTGGCAGCCCGAAGCAGATGTCGCCAGTGGTACTGCTTGCCGACGGAGACAGTATCATGCCGATCTTTGTCGGTCATGCAGAGGCGATGTCGATACACCTTGCACTGCGAAAAGAATTATCGCCAAGACCTCTGACCCACGACCTCATAGTCTCGCTGATAAGTGAATTCGGCGGCACGGTGGAGCGCATACTGATCGATGATCTGGACGAGGGTACGTTCTATGCGCGGCTGGTCGTCGATGTAGGGGACGCTCATAAGGAGATCGATGCCAGGCCAAGTGACTGCATAGCAATCGCGGTGCGGACGGACTCGCCGATCCATGTGCGTAAGAGTCTATTTGATCAGGTTGCGGTCGAGTCCAGCGAACTTGAGGGTGTGAGCAGCCTTGATGAGTATCTCCAGTGATCCATGATGCCTACGGTGCGGCAAGATATCACGCGATTTGTACGACCGGAGGTGCAGGGCTGCGCTTTATGCGCACATGGGGGCAAGATAGCAGAGTATATGGATTCCGACCATCCGATGATCGATTTCAGTGCAAATCTGAATCCAATGGATCTGCCTGATGTCCCAACCACGATCCGGGAGATCGAGGGAATTTTCCATTATCCTGACAACAACTATCCCAAATTGAGGGCCGTATCCGCCGATTTTGTTGAGGCGTGTTTAAGGACTTGCGGCACTACCCGGATCACGGCAGAGAACATCGTGCCAGTAAACGGCTCGTCCGAACTTATCCGGCTCTTTGCAGAGACGGTAATCGAGCGCGGTGATTCCGTGATCATCCCTGCACCCACATTCGATGAATATGCATTCCAGTGCCGGCTCTTCGGTGCAGATGTGCAGTACCAGGATTATTCAAAGATTCTCGAACTTTCGGAAGGCCGGATCTCGGATGCAAGCGCGGTATTCCTGTGCAATCCAAACAACCCGACAGGAGATATGATCACAGGAGACGATGTGAGGCGGCTTTCCGACCGCTGCTCTGATGCCGAAACGTTCCTCTTTGTGGACGAGGCGTTCATAGAACTCTCAGATCCCACCCAATCTGTTGCTCACGCTGTCTTTGACTCTGATTTCATAGTTGTGCTCCGATCGCTTACAAAGGTGTTTGCGGTGCCCGGGCTCAGACTTGGCTTCGGGATTGCACCCGCCAGGGTTGCCGAACTGCTCAACCATGCACGGCTCATATGGAACGTCGGCGCGCCTGCCGAGGCGATCGGGAGAGAGCTGATGGAGGCATGTATGAAAGGGGACTATCTCAAGCGGTCGATTGACTTGATACGAAAAGAGCGCGAACATCTCATGGAAGCGTTCACGAGTCGGGGTCTTTCTCCGCATGAAAGCGCGGTCAACTTCATTCTCGTCGATATCAGCAGTACTGGCATGGATTCGCAGGATATGGTTGAGCGAATGGCTGGTAATGGGATACTGGTCAGGGACTGTGCAACGTTTCAGGGTCTGGATGGGCGATATGTCCGGGTGGCGGTTCGAACGAGGGAAGAGAACCGGATGCTGATGCGGGCTGTCGATGCGGTGACTGGGAAATAGTTAAACTTCCGGTTTCACTATTTTTATGATGGGAGATATTTCAGGCATTTCCACCACACCAAGTTATTTTTGCGCCGTTCGTAATCGCTTTTTTTCGCAGGGGGTTTTGGCGATGCTTCGCATTGCCCTTGTTTCAGCTATTCACTTCGTTGTTCAATACATAGTTCAATTTCATCGAATTTTATATTGAACTGCCAAAATATATCCAATCTACCAAGAATGAATGGAATGTCATCGTGTTCCGCAAAGATGCATCTGACTGGCATCTACGTTCCAGCAAGTTTTAGTGTTATCGCCGATTTCCAAAATTTTGGACTGCCGCCGATGCCACACATCTCATGATCACCCTCTGTCGGAGTCTCTTCAAAAATGGGTATCTCGTATAATTCGGCAGGGTCGTAATATCGGCACCGGTATCCAGAGGAAACATCTCTTCGATAACGCCATATTTTGTAACTACTCAGGTATGTTGTTATGGGTTATCGCATCAACCGCCGCCTTGCAGGATCGCGAGTGCGCCTATGAGTGTTATGCGGTTGTCGCCACCGACGTCATCGGCGGAGAGATGGATCGGAAACACTGCCAAAAAAACACTTCTCTTTCTCAATCCTTCCTCTTCACAGTGGTAAAGTATATGATAGCGCACCATGGAATCCCGACGATGAGCAGTATCGTCCACATACGCTTTGGATTCGGCATCTCGGTATGGAATTCGAGTTCATGGCGTTTCAAGCAGTCCATCAACATAACAGCCCAGAACCCAAATACCAGCACAAGTACTGCTATGGTGCTGTATAAAGTGGTCGGGATCCCGCTCATAGCGCTATGCCCAGTGCCCTGATCCACTTATTCAGCCGGGCGCATTTGGCAGGATTGCATTCATCGATGCATCCGACGCATGGATCAAACTTCGTTCCCGCGATCAGCAGTTCATATTTCCCGGCTCCGCCTGTGAACCTGATCAGATAGGCTCGGACACCATCCGTCGTCACCAGTTCGCGCCCAACAGATTTTGCGTCCAGCAGTGTGCGGACGATGCGCGCACATCTTCTACCATCGACCCCGAGTTCCAGCCGCAGCTGTTTCTGCAATACTCCACCTTTGCCACGACGTATCAATCCAAGTGCGCGCTCTTCGATCTCTTCCATCAAACGCCATCTCCGTTTTTATTCGACCGGGATGATTAGAACGATGTTATTACCACGTAGGACGACTGATCCGAGAGAACGGAGCCGCTCTCCGTCGGCAATCTCCACGGTATCCAGCAGATGCAGATTCAGATAGTCGTCCACGCTCTCGAGTTCGCCCTCGAGAAGGTGCACATCACCTTTCATCTCAACCTGTACCCTGGACCCGATCATGCTCTGAACTTTCTTTGTTGGAAACAAGATAACTCCTCTTTAATTAAATTCCGCTAATTTCGTACGATTCGAGTATCACTTCCTCGCTTAGATACCCGGTATGGTACGTCTTTCCGGTATCAAGATCATTGACCGCGATCTCGGATGGCGCAAATATGTCCATCCCGATCCTGGAAAAGTCGTACCCTGCGCTCTCAAACGTCTTGTAAAACGGCTTGCCGTAGTCCTGCGATGTTCTGGCAGGCACCTGTTTGAAGATCTCTTCCTCAAATCCACTGGTGGCAAGCACCACTGATCCATAGTAGATGATACTGTCGTTTGTCGCGCCTATCGCGCGCATCTCGTCAAGCATCACCGGAGCGACCGGTGCGGTTCCGGCTGCACGCGCTATCTTTCGCGTATCAAATCCGAGGTGATCCAGCCTGCGGATTGCAGTCTCGACCACGCGCCCTGATACCTGCACCGACCCAACGATGCACGCTGTCGGCGCAACCAGTGCAAAGACATCCCCGACATTGACCCCGCAGTTATCAGCAATGAACTGCATAACCGCATCGTCTGGCAGTTTATTCGATTCAAGCACGATAACCGCGCAGTCGGAATCGTCGTGATATGCAATCCTCTCGAAGAGTGCTGGCGGCTTCTGCGAAAGCGCACGTGCAGGTCCTGAGCCCATTGCAACATACTTCCCGACACATATCTGCCAGCCTGCGGTCTGTGCGCCGAGAGATGCGATGCATGGGTGATCAGTAACGATATCAACGAATGCAAGCGGCACGTTACCGACGCTTCGTATGCAGAGTGTTGCAGTCCCAAGCCCACCCATACACACATCAGTAAAGGCAAGCCCGGCTTCATAACTCCCTGCTACCGCGACACCACAATCGATGACCGTAGCGCCATTGTCAAGCGTGTTCGCTTTGATCTTGAACTCCTCGCTTAAGTCGATCATATCCTCCACGATGTCCAGTGCAGTCTCATTCACAGATAGCATATCAGTCACTCCGCGATATTACACAGTACAATCATATAATCGTATCGCTTGGATTATGTGTCACGTCATCTGGGTCACTACGGTTTTTAACACCACGCAATGAGACACCTTCATATAAATAGCCCCGGGCGGATTTGAACCGCCGTCGCAGGTTCCAAGGACCTGCAGGCTTGACCGCTACCCTACGGGGCTTATGTGGTTGTAACTTACAGATTGTACGGTGATGTATTAAAGTGGTATGTCGGGTGCGGAAGTGGTATGGTGCAACCATACTTTTCGGTACTATCCTGATCTTGGCGGATACATAGCGCAGGTTCTTTTTACTTTTCAGAACGCTTTTAATACCACACAACCCATAGATCAACGATGACCGGGCAGGAGCATACAGATAACGCGAAAACAGATATACCAGACATGAATGATAAAACCGAGCAGATTGGAGCATCAATCGATGATAGGTCGGATCGAGAGAGTCGGATCGATGATAGACATATCGACACCAATACATCACCACAGCCCATTCCCGCGCCGCTAGCTCCAACACCCACGCCGCACTCGCCACCGCCGCAGACCCCGATCTCGCCGGGCCCACCCACCCCACCGCCGAAGGGAGGTTCATCAAGGGGATTCTTCACATATATTGCGATCGTGCTCTCGCTGATACTGATCATTGGGGTGAGTCTTGCAGTGCTTTTTGGTGGCGTTGATCTGCATAGTGTCTATACCGACAAAGATCAGGTTGCAGTAATTTATGTACAAGGAATAATGATTACAGGTGGGATACCTGATGGATTCGGGGTTTCAACATCAGAAAGTGTCTGCAAGTACTTGAGGCTTGCATCAGACGACGATAATGTAGAAGCGATCGTTCTGCGGGTAAATAGCCCAGGAGGCTCGTTAGCAGCAGCGCAGGAGATTAAAAGAGAGATTGAGAAGGCGAAAGAGAAGAAGCCAGTTGTGGTCTCGATGGGCGATGTCGCTGCAAGCGCGGCATACCACATCTCAGCAGCTTCCAACCGAATCGTTGCGAATCCGGGCACCATCACAGGCAGTATCGGCGTGATATGGGTCTTTGAGAACAAGAGCGGGTACTATGACGAGGAAGGGATCGAGCACTGGGTTGCAAAATCAGGGGAATTTAAGGACATGGGCGCTGACTGGAGAAACCTGACTGTGAATGAGCAGGCGTATGCCGATGAAGTTGTGATGGAGGTCTTCTCGATGTTTGTGGACGATGTCGCGGCCGGTAGGAACATGACCCGGGAAGAGGTGCTGAACCTATCAGACGGTCGGATTTATACCGGTGCGACGGCTATGGATCTTGGCCTGGTGGATGAGACTGGCAATATGTATGATGCCATAGATATGGCAGCAGAACTTGGAAATATCACAGGAAAGCCCACGGTCACGTATATGAACAAACCATCGCTCTCCCAGTTATTATTCGGAGGTGAAGAGAGTATAGACGATATCAGTCAGTATACAGTCCCTGGCTTTCCTGGTTCAGTACGATCTGCTCGACCGTGCCTATATGGATTATACATGCCTGATCCCGTCGATGCGCAGGCTGGAAGTTATATGTGAGGGACTCGCTCTGCGGGCATACGCATTCGATCACCTGCAGCAGTACGATTGCCTCGGCACATCCCTTAACCATCCCAATTTTTTTATCCACGATCTGGCATGCATCTCGAAATGGGCAGGTGCTGCCGATCTCAAGCCGGACAGCGCCACCCTGCGTCGTAGATATGCTAAAGTCGTGCGTATCCGGAGTGAACTCGGTGAAATGATGGATCGCATCCTCTGGTCGGTCAAACCTGCGCGACATGTCCATGCCCAACTCCTGCATCCGGATTAGGGTGGCTTCTCTGATGATTGGATCAAAGAGCACGCGCGCGTCTCGGAACCGCTGATACGATACCTTAGCCACGGCTGCGACCAGTGCATGGCATGATAGCCCTTCTGAATTTGTGCACTCGGTTTCATTCATACACATCAACCCCACACTTACTAGGTATAAGACTTCTCATCAATCATAAATATTCGGGGTAAAATCGGGGGCTATGGTTGTGAAGTTACCCTGACGTCGGGGCTCTATTTTAAGTGATGCCTCATGCCACACAATCACTCATTGCCTGATAATAGCCCCTCAACGTTCGGACAAGCCATGATCTCCGCAAGGATCGGATGATTCCAGTCACAGACGACCGTAAACCTTGCATCGGGATTCTGTTTGATCAACCGAAGCGTATTACCAAGAGCAACCGAAGCCGCCTCGTAATCCGGTTCTGACAACTCAGGCACCTCTGCATTGAACGGATACGTCTCGCCAAGTTCAACAGGATACGCGCCAAACGGCGCTTTCAGATTGAGCACACAATCAAACTGATCCGACTCCCCTCTAACTTTCCGCGTCCGCACAAGCACGGTTCCGCTCAGATCGAACCGGTCAAGCCGCTCACCAAACCTGCGCACCTCTGCCCGGGACGCGGATTCGCCCCCGCAGTAGAAGAACGTCGACTTCTGGATCGGATCGAACTTCTCGATCCAGTCAGTATGGTGGATGGCGCGCTTGAGCCCGTCGAGCAGTCTTGGATGCGCCCTGCACCTGCGCTCGACGAGTTCCCAGAGGTTACCCTCAATGATACACTGCTTTATAAGCCGGATTTCCTCAAACGTCGCATACAGGTTATGTTCTGCAAGTGATATGTAATCTCCGCTTGCAAATTCTCTCCTCAACTCATCAGCGGTATGCGATGCGCATACGGGGCACGAGCATGGGAGATACCTAAGATTAGCCAGATGGTACGTCCCGTCAGCGGTGAGATACCGCCCGTCCCTCGCATAGAGCGCATAAGCTGCCGAATCAAAGAGATCGCATCCAAGCGCGACAGCAAGTGCAAACATCGCAGGATGTCCCGCACCAAAGAGGTGGACGGGCGCTGCCGGAGAGAGCCCTTTCTTCGACGCCACGATCACATCCACCATATCAGCGAACCGGTAGTTCACAAGCAGCGGCACAACCGCACCTACAGGGTAAACGTCAAAGCCCGTCTCAGAGAGAGAGAGCGCACATTCGTACCGTAGGTCGGGATGGGTCGATCCCTGCACAGTGCCTGAAAGAAGCATCGAGCCTGCCATCCCGTCCGAATCCATAAGCCGATGTGCTGCTTTACACCTCTTAATCGTCGTCTTCATCTCTGACCCGGCGCGATCGTGCGACACGTCAGGCGGCGTCGGGATGTCGAGTGGTACACCGATGTCAGAGCCAATCATCTGCTGGAAACGGACGATCTCCTCTGAAGAGATGTCGATGTCATGGTACACTGATAACTGGTACGATCCCGAATCGGTCATAATCGCGCCATCGAAATCAAGCAGGGAATGCACGCCTTTGTCCAGTGCATGTCTTTTTAGTTCCGGGTTCTGGTAGATGATGTACGCATTGGTGATCAGGATCTCTGCACCGAATTTCGTGAGTTCGGACGCGGGTATCATCTGTATGTTTGGGTTTACCACTGGCATGACTGTCGGGGTCTCGATTCTCCCGTGTGCGGTATGCAATCTCCCGATTCTGCCTGCTGAGTCCTTGTGTGTGATCTCGAAGTGGGACATGATGGTGCTTCGTCTATCGTTAAACGTCTTATCTTCTCCTGTGCGCGGATTTAAAACAGTC
>JAYELB010000371.1:0-7672 GCA_034717055.1 Methanobacteriota archaeon | reverse complement strand
ATCCTTGCAGTTGATCTAAATCGGACTTTCAGATTTTCCACGTTGTTCCTGCTGAGCTTACTATGTGGGAGTTGCTATTTCACACATTCCGCGGTAGGATTGCCCCGAATGGAGGGGGTAGCCAGTGTGGCAATCTATGATGTAACTTCTTGTCAACAGACGCGGGTACGATACGTTCTACCCTTTTCAAATGTCCCTTCTTCAATCGCGTCGTTATCATTGGTAATTCTACATGTATTATGTGATGATAAAAGGACGGGCTATTCCAATTCGCCGAAAGTCAGGATAGAATATAAATGTATTCGAAAGTAGGGGTATTCGGAACTACGGTCCGCATCGAAAACTATATCCCTAACAGGAACATAACACCATCCGGATGAAACAGCGAATATCAATATTACTCGTGCTTTCGTTGCTGCTGACCATGCCCGCGGCAAGTGCGGGATGTGTCAAGGTTACCGAGATGCTGATGGAGTTTGATGGCGCAGACGCCGTATTCACATTATCTTACGATATCGAGACTCTCCCAAAGATCTATATCATGGCTTTCGGTAGCGCAAAGATAGTTCCCGAGATAGAAGCACCGTTTACACCGTTTGATGAAGATGATGTTAAGATAGAGCGATTGGATTATGAACATGCGGTCGTGGTTGTAAAGAATGTTTCATACTACAATAAGGGGCATTATTTCCATAACCCTCACAAGTTGGGGGTAACCGTAAAAAAGCTGACTGTGGACACACCTGACCGTTCCCCTAGAACGCACTTAAATACCAATGTCACACCAAGCTTGTTCTACGAAGGTAGCCCGGAACTAAACAATACTTTGCCAGCCAATAATTCTCTTCTTGCTGACTTTGATGAGTTTGCCAGATAGTTCTTCGGCATCAGCCGCAGCCAGATCAGCTTGAGTCTTTATGCCTGCTGCTTGCAGCTGCTTTGCAATCGCATCTCCGATGCCTGCGACATCAGTCAAGCCCTTTTTCTTTCCTTTCCCTGCCGCTGCTTTTTTACTCTTACTCTTACTTTTAGCACCGGTTTTCCTGCTCGTTTTTCCGCCTTTGGTCTTGGCATTCTCCTTGTTCTTCTGTAGCTCGATGAAACTACAGTACGGGCATCCGATCTCCCAGGGGCGGGCGCCCTCCCGCACGACGTGAACGTGATGCAAGCCTTTGTGTATCTCGCAGGTCGTATCGGTTATGACCAGTTCGCCGTACCGCGGTGGCGGCAGCGGCAGCGTGAACTTGCAACCCTCATCCTGATTGGTGCACTTGATGAACCTGCCGCCGCTTCTCGACATCTTGGCGACGAGATCGGATCCGCATTCAGGGCAGGGGCCTACCACCGGGTCATTTCCGGCTTTTTCGGCTTCTTCCCACTTCAGCTGGTTGCAATACGGGCATCCTACATCGATCGGTCGTTTTCCAGCTCTTGCGATCATCAGGTGGTGCAGATTATGATCCTCGCAGACCTTGTCCGTGACGATCACCATCCCGTACTTCGAGGACGGAATCGAGAGCGCGAACTTGCAGTCGGGATAGCCGGTGCATCCGATGAACATGCCGAACCGTGATGGGCGCACCACCATATCAGCGCCGCATTCAGGGCAGGGGCCGACCACGGTGTCGGTGTAGAGCCCGTCGCGCAAACCCTCTGCGATCTTCTCCTTGTTCGTCACCAGATCGCCAAAAATGGAATCGAGCATCTCTTTTGACTCTGTTATCACAGCGTCTTCGGTTATCTTCCCGTCTGCGATGTTGGACATATCTCCTTCAAGTTTACTCGTCATATCAGGGACGACAACCATCTTCGCATACTTCTCAAGCGTGTCAACCACCGAATAAGCAGTCTTCGTCGGCTGGATTGGAGTTCCGTGAACGTACGCCCGATCATATAACTTCTGGATGATCTCATGTCTGGTCGATTTCGTTCCAAGCCCCAGATCCTCCATCACCTTGATAAGTCTTGCCTGACCGTATCTTCCAGGCGGTTTCGTAGTCTTGCTCTCGGTCTCAAACTTCTCGATGCAAAGCACCTGTCCTGCCTTCAGATCAGGAAGTATCCGGTCATCTGATTCATGATACGGATAGTAGTATCGCCATCCGGGTTCAACGAGGACTGCACCGTTTGCAACAAAATCCTCTTCTTTTATATCGATGATGACCCGAAGCGTCTTCCAGATAGCCGCATCTGCGAACGTAGCAAAGAATCTGCGGACAACAAGTTCGTAAACCTTCCATTCATCGTCTTTCAACTGTTTTCTGGTAGCAAGCGATGCAGGATGTATCGGCGGGTGGTCTGTACTCTCTTTTTTTCCAGAAGTCGGCTTGAGTGGTTTTTTAAGCAATTTTGAGGCATACTCCCCGAATTCGCTTTTAAGAAACATAGATACAAGCTCTTTCAGGTCCAGACTCTCCGGATAAACCGTGTTGTCGGTCCGGGGGTAGGATATGAATCCGTTTGTGTACAGGCTCTCTGCGATCCGCATCGCATTCGCGGGACTGAGTCCGATTCTGCTCGCGGCCCTTATGAATTCGGTGGTGTTAAACGGAGTTGGCGGGTTTTCTGTCCGTTTCCCTCTCTTCACATCGGAAACTGTCCCTTCCTTCGCACCCATAACCTTTGAAAGTACCTGATCAAACTCTTCCTTCTCCCAGAATCGACCCTTTCTGTGTTTCGACGTAAAACCCTCTTTGTAGACTGCGTAGAGTTCCCAATATGGTTCAGGGACGAACGCTTCCCGCTCCTTCTCCCGATCCACGATCAGGGCAAGGGTGGGGGATTGAACCCTGCCTACAGACAGGAACCGCTTTCCGAGCCGCTTTGAGGTGACTGAGAGGTATCTTGTCAATGCAGCTCCCCATACCAGATCGATGACCTGGCGCGACGCCCCTGCCGCTGCGAGGTTGAAATCAATCTCTGTAAGATTTTTAAATGTGTTTTTGATCTCGCTTGGTGTTATTGCGCTGTATCGTGCCCTGTCTGCTTTGATCTTTGGGTGTACCCCTTTTACTATGTTTAGAGCCTCCACACCGATCAATTCCCCTTCCCGGTCATAATCGGTCGCTATCGTTACGGTATCTGCTTTTTTTCCGAGTGTCTTGAGTGCGGACACAATCTTGGTATTTCTCCTGTCCGGGACTGTTACGATATCCGCATGGATGAGATCGCGTGCGTCGGTCTTCTGCCAGCTATTATATTCCTCCGGAAAATCGACGCCGACCACATGCCCGCTCAGCCCGATCACCACCTCGTCCCCTGATCCGTACGTGTTCACTCCGTTCACCCGGACCATCTTTGAGGCACTGCCAAAGAGGATACCTGCGATTCTCTTTGCAGTATTGTGTTTCTCTGTGATGATCAGATGCATAATGCCATGTTATTGATGCGTGATATTTATAGGTTACGCGGCGGATGGGCTGCCAAGTTGGGCGAATCGTAATCCATTTATCCGCAAAATCCCCTAAAATCAGCCGCGTACAAGCGCGTCCCGGACCACATCGTCAGATTCAGGGTAGTAGAGCTCTCTGATCCCTTCTGCTTTTACATAGAAGTCAAGCCCACGAACCACAACGACCGGCGTGCCGTCAGACCCCTCCCCAAAGAGCAGGTTTGCTGTTGCAGCGATCTCGTCCACGACCGCCTCGTTTGCCACTTCAAGCACGTTACCAAAGAGATCGCGCGATCCGCGCCAGTCCCTGGTTGGAGTAATCCCTGAGATCCCAATTGCAACCCCGATCTGCCCGCCACGAAACGCACGCCCGTTGGTGTCTGTGATGATCACGCTAACGGTCTTAGCAGTAATGGAGAATATAGCTTCCCTGATGTTTTTTGCGCTTCCGTCGGGATCCTCTGGCAGCAGTATGATCCGGCCGGAATCGATATTCGACCCATCAATGCCAGCGTTCACACAGATGTTGCCGTTTCGGGTCTTCACGAGGAGAAACGGTGACTCCAGAATAATATCTTCGCTCTCATCGAGAACCGCCTGAACAACTCTGGGATCACCTTCATTTCGCTCTGTGATTGTGATAGCGCGGTTAGACGGTGTAATAGCCGCAAGTGGAGTAACCCGGCCCTCCGCCTTTGCAACGACTGTGGACGCGATGACTACGATGTCGTGGTCGCAGAGGCGGGTATTCTTGCAGATGATCTCTGCAAGGTCATCCCCCCCCTCAACGAGCGGGATATCCGGAACAGTAAATGCGTTGAAATGCATGATTATACAACTCGGATATAAAGATAAACGGTGTTAGTTCTTAAAACCCGCGCGACCCGCCACCGCGATCCCTAGCGGTAAACAAATCGACAAAGTTATAGTTCGCAGAAACAGAATGTCACCCATGCCAATAACAACTAGAGATGTGAGTGAAAGCGTTGGCGTTCCCGAAACGATGATCGCGCAGATGGGTGAGCTCGAAAAGGATCTGTTTCTGAAGATCTTGAAAGTGACCGAGGCTGGAGCGGTCGCTTCTGCACGATGGATTGGTCTTGGGGATCGACATGCCGCGGACGATGCCGCGGTCGAGGCGATGCGCAGAGTGCTGGCACGGTTCGATATTGATGGTGAAGTCGTCATCGGAGAGGGCGAGCGGGACGAGGCTCCGATGCTCTATATCGGTGAGAAGGTCGGAACCGGAAAGGGTCCCAAAGTCGATATCGCGGTCGATCCGCTAGAGGGTACGAATCTTGCAGCAGAGAATCAGTTCGGAGCGGCCGCGGTGATGGCGATGTCCGAGGCAGGCGGTCTCAGGTACGCGCCCGACATCTATCTGGATAAACTGATCGTTGGTCCTGAGGTGGTGCGGTATGAGAAGACGAGCGGGAAACGGCTTGATATCGATGCCCCTCCTGAACACAACCTTGGTATCGTTGCAGATGCGCTGCACCGCAATGTCGAAGACTTGATTGTGGTGGTACTCGACAGACCCAGGCACAAGGAACTGATAAAAGAACTGCGCGATCTCGGTGCGACGGTGCGTCTTGTCACGGACGGCGATCTGATGCCGGGCGTAGCAGCAGGCATCCGCGGCACCAACGTCCATGTCGGCATGGGCATTGGCGCGGCACCAGAGGGCGTGCTGACCGCAGCCGCGCTTCGGACTACCGGCGGAAAGATCATCAGCAGATTCATCCTGCCGGCAAAGGCGAACCGGAAGAGTGAAGAAGAGATAAAGAAGGAATTCGATGAATTCGAGCCGAGATTGCTTAAGATGGGTATCACTGACCTTGATAAGATTCTCTACACCGAAGACTTAGCTCCCGGAAAGGATATCATATTCTCGGCAACAGGCGTGACAGAGAGTGATCTCTTCCATGGTGTCAACTTCTTTGAGAACGATGGTGCAAGACTGCGGTCGGTCGTGATGGGATCCGGGTCGGGAATTGTCCGCTTAATCGACAGCATCTATGTCATCGACAAGGAAGTAACACCGATCCGGCTGCGATAGCAATGAATATTGGCATTGCGATCAACGACCCGGACGACTGGACCGCCCGCGCTCTTGTCAGGTCAGCGCGGAAGAGGGGCGTAGATCCGGCCCCGTTCAAGTTGAGCGAGATCGCATCGTACGCGTTTGATTGTTCTGCAATAGGTGACGTAGATGCAGTCATCGTGCGCGATCTCGGTGCTGGCGCATTCGAGGAGGTCTCATTCAGGTTTGACCTGCTGCGAATCCTTGAAAAGAACGTACAGGTTATAAACACGTCAGAATCGATCCGGAATGCTGCGAACAAGTACTATTCACTTCATCTGCTGAAAAAGGCAGGTCTTCCTGTTCCGGAGACGGTTGTTACCTCTGATGTCGATGTTGCGATGGATATGCTTGGTAGATGGGGTGAGGCAGTTACAAAACCGATCTTTGGGTACAAGGGTATCGGCATCAGACGTTTCCAGAGCGGTTCTGATAGCTATGACTCGAATAGCGAAACAATAGAAGAGATACTCTCTGAAAGGGGCGTACTGTATCTTCAGGAGTTTATACCAATTGAGAGGGATATACGGGCATTCGTTGTCGGAGACCATGTCGCTGGCGCGATCTACCGGTACGCCCAAAACGGGTGGATCACCAACCTGAGCCGGGGAGGAACGCCGGAGCGGTGTGTGCTTAATTCGGAGCAGGAAGAGGTGGCTATTCTGGCGTCAGAGGTTATCGGAACCGTTTTTGCAGGCGTGGACATCGCGGAAACCGATGACGGTTTTCTAATCCTCGAGGTTAATGGCACGCCGTCGGGGAAGGGAATATACGACGCGTGTGGAGTGGATGTCACCAGAGATATCGTGGATCATCTGATCTCGATCTCGGGTTAGGTGCCACAGGATAGCTTCGAACATATCGAGGTCCTTTATGATCCGGATCAATTGTCGTTCGTTCACATTCTACTAATTTCGATTGAATCGTCCTGAACTTCATGAAGCGGAGCGTGAAGTCAGTATTATCCGGTAGTGCACAGGCATTACGCCACCCACCCCCTTCAGCACTCCACCTTGTCGCAAATAAACAGTTAAAGGATATCCAAGAGCTGAATATAGAATATCAGGTCTTTTCCAGCCAGCGGATGGTTTACATCCAGCGTCACACTCGTTTCAGTGACATCGGTCACCATGGCTATAATCGATTTACTACCTGGCTGACGAACCTCTAACTGCTGACCGACTTGTGGTAGCATGCCACTAGAAAAGACCTCCGGACCCACCGTCAGCACTAGTTCATCATAATGCGGTCCGTACGCTTCATCTGCCGAAATTTCGAACGTCTTCGATTCGCCCGGCGCCATCCCGAGCAGGGCTTGCTCAAACAGGGGGATTATTTGATCCGCACCTATCGTAAATTGCATGGGCTCGCAGTTGGTCGTGGTATCAAATATCGTGCCATCCCCCAATTTGCCGGTGTAGTGAACCATAACGGTGTCACCATCTTGTACATATGCCATTTTTTAATTTCTCCTTTGTTCTGTGGTTATTGTGTCAAAATTTCGACTTATATAACGTTTTCGGCGAATGCAACACTCGTGTCCAAAAGGTACGCCTCCTTCCCATTCGCAAACATGCGCCCACCCAAACCCCCTATCCGTCTCCGCGCTCGTTCCAACCAACTCCTCGACCTCTGACGCCCGCTGACGCCCGCTGACGCCCGCTGACGCCCGCTGACGCCCGCGAATTTATCCGGAGTGGCATGACGGGGCTTAAGACAAAGAGAGAAGTAAGAAAAGTAAGTGGTGATTGAAGTTCGATCAGAAGGCATTATGGATCCGGTTTGAATATGGGTTGATATGCAAAGTGAAGGGTGAATAAGATTATGAAAGCAATCCGACAAAATCGTGAGAATACCAAAAGATCATGAGATCGGGATAAAGATTCCACAGTATGTGCCTGAAAATGAAACAGTGGAGGTGATTTTGATTATTAAAAAAATGCCATATAGTTTCAAACAAAAGATCGAAGAGTTAAGAAAGCCCCTTCGGGACGAAATTGGAGTATGATGTTTTCCTCATCATGTATCTAATTTCAGCAGCAAGATACACAAATGCGTTTATACTTTCCTAGTAACTACTCAGGTACCTAAAACCACTATCGGGGGACTTCACTATACAGGGACTACCTGGGAAATAGGGGATACTGTAACCAAACCGGGAATTTAACCGCAGAGTACGCAGAGAGACGCAGAGGGGA
>JAYELB010000370.1:0-7708 GCA_034717055.1 Methanobacteriota archaeon | reverse complement strand
GTCAATAGCATAGGGGATCTCGAACGGGAGATTCTTGCCCAGAGGATAAAGAAGAATCGCCAGCCCTGGGTCTATAAAAATCTGGAAATTATGGTGAATACTATCTGGCAGATAATCGCATAGGTGCTGGTTTGGAACATGCGCTATTGGGCATCCCGGATCCCGGTCAGTGTTACTGGATTTTTCGGTCGGACCCCCAGTGCCCCAAATTGATACTGGTCCCAATTTATTTGGGGGTGAAGCGGGCTGAATTATACAGTTGTCTAAAAATTAAGTTGTTGAGACACTAGGTCAACTATTTTTAGTTGACTTTATCGCATTTAAGCCCGAAATGTATTTATACCGATCTCGTAAACGCTATAGTACACTCATAATCCGTGATGGTGGCACATAACCACAACCGAGGGACTCATAATGAAAAGAACCGCAATACTACTGGTTGCAATTCTGTTTTGCAGCGCAATCGCACTTGGCTGTATCGAAGAGGCGCAAGAACCTGCTACAACGACTGATGGAACCTCCGGGGAACTTACACACCCGGCGACAGAAGGAGTACATTCACTACTTGTTTATTGTGGCGCAGGGATGAGAAAGCCGATGGACGAGATCGGATCGCGCTTTTTCGAGGAATATGGTATATCAATAAACTATAACTACGCCGGCTCAAATACACTCCTTTCCCAGATGGAGCTCCTACGGAAGGGGGACGCCTATATGCCCGGAGCAACATATTACTTTGATATTGCAAAGGAGAAAGGAATCACCGATTATGAGCAGCGTATCGCATATCATGTGCCGGTAATAGCGGTACCGAGAGGAAATCCTGCGGGAATAACATCTCTCGCCGATCTTGCAAAGCCCGGAGTCACGGTTATACTTGGAGACCCAAAGGCAGCAGCTATCGGAAAACTGGGGGATAAGATACTCGAGAAGAACGGGATCTATGCTGCTGTTGTGAACAATACCATCTCCCGCGGCGCAACCGTGAACGAACTCATTGTTTATACGTCCATGAAACAGGCGGACGCATCGATAATCTGGGGGGATCTGGTCGTGGATAGTGAAAAGATGGATTTCGTGGAGATACCCCGCGAACAGAACATCATAAAGGTTATCCCGGTCGGAACGCTCGTGTTTTCCGAAAAGAAGGATGCTGCAATGAAGTTTGTGGATTTTGTTGCGTCTTCCGAAGGAAAAGCGATCTTTGAGAGACATGGTTTCACAGCATATCCTGATGAAAAATACGAGGGCAAATAACAATGACCAATATAACACATACCCCAATCGGGACCATACATACACCATTCACGAATCCTGCAGATACACCGATTCAAGGAGTCTTTGCAGACGGGGCGAGAGGGGTGGTAGAGGTATTTCCGGAATACGTTGATGGACTTAGAGACATCGGCGGATTTTCTCATCTGATCCTCATCTATCATTTCCATCTTGCGGAAGGTTATTTATTGATCTCAAAACCATTTATAGGGGATACAGAGAAAGGAATCTTCTCGATAAGGCATCCGAGACGACCGAATCATATCGGAATCTCCATTGTCAGACTTGATAACGTCAGAGATAACCTGCTTGAGATTTGCGATGTTGATGTCCTCGATGGGACTCCGCTCCTGGATATCAAGCCTTTTGTATATCAGTTCGATCACAGGGCGGATATACAGAGCGGATGGGTGGATGATCAACACATCGACGAGGTTAAGAACAAGACCCCTCGGAACTTGGGGGAGTCTTAAGTACATGTCAATCAAGGGGTCAACGCTTAAGATTGTCACGATTTCAGTTACATTACTTTTGGCTATCTTTATCCTGTCGCTGCTCGCAGGTATTGTTACGCATACGAGTCTGCAGAGCTTACTTGCAAGTATCGCGTCCAAAGAGATCGTGTTTGCGATAAAATTGAGTTTGATCACATCCATAATATCTACATTGATGTGTATCGCGGTCGCGATACCGGCAGCATACGCGCTTGCACGTTACGATTTTTTTGGGAAGACGCTCATCCGGACGATAGTGGATCTTCCGCTTGCATTGCCGCCGATTGTGGCTGGAGTTGGGCTTCTGCTCATCTTTGGCACAACATCCTTTGGAGCATGGCTTTCCGGTTTTGGGCTAAAATTCGTATTCACGCCGTACGGAATTATCATCGCCCAGTTCACTGTGAATATATCATTTATGCTGCTGATCATGCGTTCAACGTTTGAAGGGATCAGTCCGAGGTATGAATACGTTGCCCAGACGCTTGGTTGCAATCCGATGCAGGCATTCCTGCAGACAACGCTTCCCATGTCAAAGAACGGGCTTATAGCTGGTGGAATTATAACATGGTGCAAAGGTATCGGGGAGTTCGGAGCTGCCCTGATGCTTGCCGGAGCAATACGGATGAAGACCGAAACCCTGCCAATATCACTATACCTGAATATGTCGTGCGGGGATCTTGATCTTGCAATGGCTGCTGCAACCATCATGATCATCATATCCATAGTATCGTTATATATCTTTGAACTGTATGCCAGGAGTACTCAACTATACTAACCCAACGGTTCATCCACACGATTCTTTCACACGATTTTTTCACAAAAAATCGAGTAAAAATTGCCCTTCGGGCGGGGATCGGTTTTTGAAGTATCAAAATATATCGCAAGGGGCACAATATCCGCGCCAGACAACGATCACACAATTCATAACATTTCAGTCACCCTACTAGTAATATGATATACAATATGTACAGTAAAAGGAAAGGTTTCGAGATGTTATGTCCTTTGGGTTCGTATCCATTATTTTTGAGAAGAAACAAAGACGATAAAGAAGAGATGATCAAGTTCCTATACGAAGAAGGTACCGGACATAAAACAAGTTCACTGTACGTACACATCCCATTCTGCGACTCATTGTGTAACTTTTGCTGCTTCTACCGAGGTTTATTGGAGGAGACGCAAGCTAACAAGTATCTGGACGCGCTCGGGAAGGAGATCGTTAAGTACTCGGATACTGAATATATCCGATCCGGTTCCTTTGCATCGGTCTACATCGGGGGCGGAACTCCGACTTCGCTTCGAACGGAACAACTAACAGACCTATTAGCACTCTTAAAGGAGCGATTCAAGATCAGAAGTGATGCGGAGATTACTGTGGAAACGACCACGCACAACGCTGAAAGGGACAAACTGGAAGCGCTCTATGAAAATGGTGTTAATAGACTGAGTTTTGGCGTACAGACATTCAAAGACTCCATACGAGATATTCTCACACTAACAGACACGAGATCGGAAGCTATCTCTGTGATCCGTGCCGCACAGGGGATCGGGTTCGAGAACATTGATATCGATCTGATGTACAACCTTCCGGGACAGAGCGTAGGTGATTGGAAGATGGATTTACGTCAGGCAGCGGAACTGGAACTTGAGAGCATCAGTCCGAATCCATTGTTTGTTGCCCGAGGAACCGCGTTTGCAAAGCAGATCGCGGCAGGTGAGATACCGCCGATATCCGGTGATCGGACCGAGATCGATATGTATCTTCTTGCGATAAGTGAGCTGGAAAACGCGGGATATCGGCAGCAAAATCTTGTTCACTTCGTATTGCCGGAAAAAGAACATCTTTACGCGAGGATGCGTTTTGGGAGTCAGGACTGTCTTGCACTCGGAACCTCTGCCGGAGGATTTCTCGGAGCATACCTGTACGGGAATGCAAGGGGCATAAATCGGTATATCGAGAAGATCGAGAGTGCGAACTTAAAATTTCCGGTCAACATCTGTGCGAAGCTTACTGCAGAGGAGCTGATGCACAAATATATGATATGGGGGCTTCATTCAACCGAGGTAAGCAAGAATGCGTTTAGGGATCTCTTTGGTGTGGAACTTACAGACGTATTTCCAAAGCAGATAGAGAGTCTTGAGAGGCGCGGCTTGATAGAGTCTGATCGATCGAAGATTGCACTCACAACGGCTGGGAAGGTGTGGTGCACCAATGTGGCTGAAGAATTCTGTCCTGATACGTATGTAACGATCTTTGAGAAGATGTTTGGAGACTAAAAATGGGATAACTGTGATGTAAATGATTCGAATTGAGAATGTATCCAAAGACCTTGGCGAATTCAAGCTGAATGACGCGACCCTGCAGATCGATGAAGGAGAATACTTCATCATATTAGGTCCCACAGGTGCAGGAAAAACAATCCTCATCGAGACGATTGCAGGCATCTACCGCCCGGATAGTGGCAGAGTGTTTCTGAACAAAACTGATGTAACAAACGTTCTTCCAAAGGACCGGCGGATCAGTATGGTCTATCAGGATTATATGCTCTTCCCGCACCTGACTGTGGAAGGAAACATTGGGTTTGGGCTGCGTCAGAAAAAGGTTGATAAAAGCGAGATCAAAGCGAAAGCGAATGAAATTACAGATCTTCTTGGAATCTCGCATCTACTCCACAGGTATCCGGGTACGCTAAGTGGAGGGGAGAAGCAGAGAGTTGCAATCGCTCGAGCGGTTGTGACGGATCCAGAGGTGCTGCTGTTAGATGAGCCGCTCTCCGCACTGGATTCTCGCACCACCGAACGGCTCAGCGCGGAGCTGGCGCGGATACACAAACTTATAGGGACTACAACGATCCATGTAACACATAGCTTCGAAGAGGCGTTCGCTCTCGGTGACCGGATCGCTGTGATGTGTGGCGGACGGATCATCCAGGTAGGTACGCCGGATGAGGTCTTCAGAAGACCCAATTCCAAATTCATCGCAGACTTTGTAGGTGTTGCGAATCTATTCCGCGGAAGATCGGTCGTTCATGACGACATCTCCGAGGTTCGCATCGATGGGATCTCGATGGTCTCCAGCACAGTTGCATCCGGAGACGTCTCGGTCTCGATCAGACCCGAAGACATACTGATCTCGAAAAAAGAGATAGACTCAAGCGCGAGAAACTCATATTCCGGAGAGATCACAGAGGTTAAGGATATGGGCGGGATCGTCAGGGCTGTGGTTGATGTGGGCCTTCCTTTTGTGGTTGCGCTGACAAAGTGGTCTTATGAGGACCTGCGACTTGCACCCGGCACTCGCGTATGCATCGTCTTTAAAGCATCTGCGGTGCATATTTTTTAGCATGGCTTAGCATGATGATCTCTGAAGACTTTTGCAACCACTCGAGGTTGGGTTACTCGGCATCCGAATCAAGTTGTTGTCCTGGCCTGCCCCAGAAAGAATAAACCCTTCCAGATCCGAATGATCCGATCATCTCGTGGCGGCTTGCCGAGTGCCCGCAGATGAACAAGGTTTATGAACATTCAGAAGAATGAATAATTAACATCCTGCAATCATGACGCTTAGAACCCCAATCGTGTGCGTGCTCGGGCATGTGGATCACGGTAAGACCACACTGCTCGACAGAATCAGAGGCAGCACGATCGTAGATATGGAATCCGGTGCGATCACTCAGCATATCGGCGCGACCGAGGTGCCGATCGATGCGATAGCGAGCGCGTGTGGACCGATCTTTTCAGGAAAGTTCATCGTTCCGGGATTGCTTTTTATCGACACTCCCGGACACCATGCGTTCACGACGCTTCGGAGCCGCGGTGGCGCGCTTGCGGATCTTGCAGTCCTGATCATTGATATAAACGAAGGATTCCTGCCACAGACCATCGAATCCTTAAATATACTGAAACGATTCAAGACCCCTTTCGTGGTCGTAGCGAACAAGATCGACCGCATACATGGCTGGCAGACCCACGAGGGCATGCCGTTTATTCAAGGGTACGAGAAGCAGGTGGCGCATGTGCAACAGAAACTCGACCACAAACTGTATGAACTGATCGGAAAGCTCTACGAATACGGATTCAGCGCAGATAGGTACGACCATATATCTGATTTCAAGACAACCATCAGCGTGATTCCGATATGTGCAAAGACCGGAGAAGGTGTCCCGGATCTGCTGATGGTTATGTTAGGTCTTGCGCAGCGTTTTCTCGAAGAGGATCTGCAGGTCAACACAACCGAAGCAGGGGTGTGCACGGTTCTCGAGGTCGACGAGACCCGCGGTTTCGGGACAACCGTCGATGCGATCCTTTATGATGGTGAGCTTTCGGTCGGCGATACGATCGTGGTCGGCGGGCATCCGGTTGTCACGACAAAGGTTCGTGCGCTCTTAAAACCAAAGCCAATGACTGAGATCTGGTCAAACGAGGCGTTCGACCACGTGAAGCATCTGACTGCCGCTGCTGGAATCAAGATTGCGGCACCCAATCTGGAACATGCCATCGCTGGATCGACGATCAAGGTTGCGTCTGGCGATGCCGATGCAATCGTTAGCGAGATAGAGAGCGAGCTTGATGCAGCGCAGATAAAGACCGATTCGGATGGTGTTGTTGTATGTGCCGATACTATAGGGTCACTCGAAGCAGTGACTTATGAATTGACGAATGCCGGAATCCCGATCAGGGTTGCCAAGATCGGTGATATCTCGAGAAGAGACGTGATAGGTGCTGAAACAAGCAAAGATCCCCTAAATAGGACGATTATTGGATTTCGTGTAGATGCGCTGCCCGATGCCAGAGATGAGCTCAAGAAATCGGGCACGAGATTGTTCCAGAGCGAGGTTATATACCGGTTGCTTGAGGATTATCAGGACTGGAAATCAACTGAGAAGGAGCTTGTCGAGAAGAAGCTTTCAGAGGCGGTGATCAGACCCGGACAGTTCAAGCTTCTGGATGGGTGTGTCTTCAGGCAAAATAACCCCGCTGTTGTCGGAGTGCGGGTCATCGGCGGAGTGATCAGGACCGGGGTTGGGGTAATGCGTGCTGATGGTACACAGATCGGCACTATAAAAGGGATTCAGGAGCATGGAGAGGCTCAGCGGGAAGCGAGGTACCGTGACGAGGTTGCTGTAGCAATCGAAGGTCCCACGGTCGGGCGACAGATCAAGGAAGGTGACACGCTCTTTGTGGACATCCCTGAACAACATGCAAAGATGGTTGAGCAGGAACTGTCTAATATACTGTCTCCTGATGAGACCGAGACGTTTTCGGAGTTTATGGATATCAAACGGAAGAACAATCCATTCTGGGGCATATGAGTAGATCGCGGGGAGTGATTCAGTCATGTCCCTGCCGGATGCGATTGTGCCGCCACAGGTATTTCGCGGTAACGAAACCTTCGGATTCATCACCACATAGCAGCATCAAATAAATCACCCCCGGTACACACTCTTCCGATGCTTGTAGTGGAGCAATATTATGATAAGCTCTTGATCATGGACCTCATACTGTATTCGATAGTTACTGATCGATACGGTACTCATTTTTTATATCCTTTCAGTGTAACTACTCAGGTATGTTGATTGGTCGCCCGATTGCGATTATGTACTTTCTGGTAAGAAAAATAACCGCTGAGGACGCAGAGGAATGCTAGAAGCATTTAACCGTTTATTTCCCCTCCGCGTCCATCTGCGTACTCTTCGGTTACATTCTAAGTTTGTTTACAGTACCCCCCACGTCTCAGGTGGTTTCTGCATAGTGAGGTCCTCTGAGAATCTTTTTATTATTTTCTGGTAACGTCGGATTGTCTTACGCAACTACAACTGCCATAATGGAGAACTATCGACCTGAAAAGTCGTTTACACCGATAATCTGTGTCCATCTGAGTTAATCTGTGGCTGATACTATTTTAGCCACAGATTAACACCGATTTCACTGATTACACC
>JAYELB010000369.1:0-1710 GCA_034717055.1 Methanobacteriota archaeon | reverse complement strand
ACACAGATTAGCTGTGTAAATGACTTTTCAGATCGATAGTACTCCCTTATTGCAGTTGTGATCGCGTAAGGCAATCCGACGTTCCCAGAAAATAATAAAAAGACTCTGGTTTTTCCACCTCAGCTAAACATGTACATACTTTCCATATCTCGCCAGTTTACGACCTGCCCATACCAAAACGGTACACGAGCAGCAGAACAGATGCTACGGTGATGACTCCGAGACCCGGAGACTTCTTAGTCTCTGCACCCTCTTCGCTCTGCTGACCTGTCGGAACGTACGTCGGGTCGGCTACCGCACGCTTGCCTCCAACATGCACATCGATCGTCTCCCATGTGTTCCTATCGATGTCTGACCTATCCGAGATCTCGAACTGGTATGTGCCCGGTGCGATGTCCTCGTTTGCATGGATTGTGATTCGGTAGGTCACAGACTTTCTCATATCAACCAACTTCGCGCCACCGTTGTCAACGATCGATATACCGTCCGGGATCGATCTGTTGCTTATATCCACGTCGGCATACTGGGGTCCCGAGTTTCTGAGCGTCACATCGAAGGATGCTTCGGATCCGGGTTCGATCTCGACTACGGATGGCGTGTCTGTGAATGTGATGACATCCTCGGCAAAGGTCGTTGCATGGCAGCCCGGGATCAATGCGACGATCAGGATACTGATTTCAATTAGTGTAGTTCGGTTCATTCTACCATCTCCTTACAATCACATATTTCCAGCCGCCGCCATCACCACCGCGAGAGCCGCAACCAGCAGCAATCGGGTCATGCCACCTCCGCGCCCACAGCTGCACCCACTACAAGCACCGCGGCGGCTGCGAGCATACGCAGGTGTACACACATCTTCGTTCGCAAAACAGCATTATATTCACCAGTTTGGTTACATTCGGTAATAATGATCACATCCAGGACGCCATTTATCCAACCAACTCACACCTATAAAAAGTTAACTGACACCTCCGCACGCCTGCATCACATCAACTACACCCCACCCGCCCAATAAGCAAAATCCCTCCGGCGTCAGCACCTGCGAGGGATGGAACCTATGCATCCGTATATAGACGTTTTGTATCTCTGCCTCACTGATGCGTGCCACGGTTCCACCAAATGCGGGCATAGGAGCGCGGTTTATAATTCTATCGTGCCAGCCGCCGGCGACTACATGACTGCGTGAGCATGTGCATGGGGGTGGCGAGTATCAGTTTCTCTAAAATCCGAAGTAGTTTCCTCGGAGGTCTACTGATACTATTTTCGTGGTAACAAAGAAAATTGGAATGAAAATTGAAAACGCATGCGGACGATGCATAATTTCAGCGTCGGGAAACTACCTTGAACTTTGGAAATTGTAATATCAAGCATTTGGTCACATCTGTTCACAATAATCATTCATAGTGTCATTCATCAAACCGACCCCCTCCTATAAAAACTTAACAAGATACCCGGGTTGCAACGTTCCGGTTAAGTGAGACTTTTTAATTTGTTCTAGTCGGTTGAAAACATGGCGCCAACCCGGCAAATACGGGTATGATTATATGGGTGCAATGTCGAGTAGGGCACATAGCGCACCTCTTTCCGGGGTAATGGCCCCGAGGTTACTATGCGCCCCCTCACAGAACCGGACTTGAAGATTTCCCTCATCCGGCTTCTGAAGCACATCCTCTACGGGTTCAGGTTGTATAGCGAGTGATATATCTTCAG
>JAYELB010000368.1:0-7762 GCA_034717055.1 Methanobacteriota archaeon | reverse complement strand
AAACAATTTCTGCCTTTCGCCAGCCTTAATTCATTCAAGAATTCCTTTAATTGCCGGGTGTACATCATACCAGATACTATAATTCGAATACTCCAGAATTACAAGATTATACAAAAGATCCCGGAATGTCTCCTCATCACTCTTTCCATATTCACTCTTGTTATGTTCACTCTTTATCCTGCGTAATATCTCAAAATGTTCTGCCACCAAGCCTCTGAGATAGTCATTCCTGATATCAGATATAATTCTCTCAACATCCTCCGCCTCTATGCTTTCCTTCTCTTCTCCAGACGCTACATTAGCTGAATTCCGAATTATTCTTATGAAATCCTGTAAAATTCCGCCCGAGCTTTTTATGGCGAGATCAAGCGCACCATCTGATATCAAACTCCGGTCCATCCGATTCAACGCTATTTTTTCCATTAATTTATAATTATCTTTATTCAGCGCCCCATCCTTCTCAAACACCTTGATATTCGGCAGGATCTGGTGGTTATCAAAGTAGCGGATCACATGCTGAAACTTGTTTGAGAATGGGATCGTTATCGGAACCGTGTAAATTATCTTGCATGCGGGCTGGATCAGTGCAGTTGCATACCCAAAGAACAATTCTTCAGCTTGTTTCGGGGCAATCTTATCCAGATCATCAACTACGACAAGTATGCTCTTACCAAGTCCCTCGTCGCTTTCGGCAGCGAATATGATCCTGTTGATGTTATCAATCAGATCGCTGATTCGCGGCTCGATTGTCCGCCTCATAATATCTTTCGTTGTTGATTGGCTCTTGATCTTTGTCATCAATCGAACCATGGCACTAAAACCAACTCCAAGCTCCAATCCCTCCTGCTCTTCATTGACCAACTCCACAATGCGCTTGGACCAGTTATCGAGTCCCTTCTTCAAATTCTCGTTCAATTCGATCTCTTCTGTCACGATCTCGTATATCCCGGACCCGATGGCTAACAGTACATCCGCATACTTCACATCCATCATGTCCAGCCGATCGTCTATCGAGAATGATACGACGAAAAACTCATTTTCCAATTCTTCTATGAGTCTATTTAGCTCAGTGGTCTTTCCATTTCCCCTCGTGCCGGTGAAAAGTATCTTTGATGGCTTCGGGGTGCTCCTGATGGCACGTATTATATTGTCTATCGGACTCTCTCTTTCCACACAATATTCCTTCAGTTTCTCGTCCTTTAACGGCTCTTGGGGATCAAATATCCCATAGACTTCTGAAAGATTACTTGCTTTCATCCGTATCCTCCTCGTTGCTCATCCCGGGCACCGGCGTCATCTCATATATGTCGGTAAGAAATTCATCATCTTCAACTATTTCACGATTTTGCCATAACACCAAAGTTGTGTTGGGGGCAGGCATACAAATAATTAACCGAGATGGTCACGGCTTATGGCGTTGTGGTGTTGCAGCAGACTTTACGAACGTGTTTTTTTGGGATTATGGATGAAACCGGTGTAGATAGCTTTGCAGCAGGCAATTCCACGAATGAGGTAAATGTCAAAACACCAGAACAATTCAGCGACACCCAACCATGGAAGATTTTATACAATATCAGATCGAACAACCGACCGGATGCTCGACCTGTACCACCTCCTGTTCGCAGAATTCGGACCCCAGTACTGGTGGCCCGCGGAAACCGAGTTCGAGGTGATCGTGGGCGCGCTGTTGACCCAGCAGACCCGGTGGGCGAGTGTAGAGCGTGCGATTGCGAACCTGAAGGACCGGTCGCTGCTGACACCAGCGGCTCTTGCAGACGCTGACCGGGACGCAATCGAGGAGTGCATCCGGTGTACCGGATTTTACAGGCAGAAGGCAGAGCGGTTGCAGTTGCTATCGCAGTATTTCAATCATAATGGGATGTCCAAGATCCTTGGAATGCCAGTAGATAAACTCAGAAGGGAACTTCTCTCACTAAAAGGAGTCGGACCCGAGACCGCTGACAGTATCATCCTGTATGCTGCGCACAAACCAATCTTTGTGATCGATGCGTACACAAAAAGGATCTGCGAGTGCATCGGAGTTACAGGTGGATACGAGACGCTGCAAAGGCACTTCGAGGACTCGCTACCACAGGACACATATCTCTACCAGGAGTTTCATGCACTGATCGTTGTGTACGCAAAACAGTACTGCACAAGGAAGAGGTGTAATGATTGCATCATCGTGAGAGTATAGCAGTGCGCCCGCGCACATCTTCAACCGTATATCCTGTTCTCGATGCAATTTCGCCGGCGGTCTCGGTTGCGCTTGATGGAGCATTTCGAAGGATCCTTATCTTAATCTCACTCTTCCCTTTCATCTGCTCCTTGATCTCGCTTACGACTTGGTCCGTAACTCCACTTTTCCCGATGTTGATGAGCGGTTTCATGGTAGTGGTTTCGCGCCTTTATTCATATCAGTTTCCCAATCTTCTCTGTGGCTTTCGCCATCTCAACAAGAACCAGGCCAAGTCCCGCTTCCGGTGTCGTCATCACCACAAGGATCGCTTTTGGACCTGCGCCCATGCATATCAACTTCCCGTTGTCAAATTCCACGATCACACGGTTCGGGATGTCTTTGTTAAGTTCGGTTGTCGCGGTCTCTGCCGCACCGAGCATCGTTGCTGACATCGCAACAAACATTTCCGGATCCCCCATGTTGTGCATATCTGCGTTCATGAGAAGACCATCCCTCGTTGCCACAGCGCTTGCCTCGACATCGCCAATCTTCCCGAGATCGGCGAGTACTTTTCCAAGCATCTCTGATGTCGATGATGCCGGAATTTTATCACACCCCCATAACCATATCGATCAACGCCTCGAACGCCTCGAAGACACCCTCGCCAGTGGTTGCAACCGCGGGCATGATCAAAACATCATCTGGCATATCGAGCTGCTCCTTAATATCTTCCGGCGTAAGCGCACCAGCACGGTCATGCTTGTTTGCGACAATCACAACCGGTAGGCCAAACGACCTGGTGATCTCGAGCATCTGCTTGCCGCGTGTGAAGTCCTCAGCTCTGGTCGAGTCCAGAACAAGGAACACCCCCATCGCCTCTCCGCTGAGCAGTTTTATGATCGGGTCGAACCGCTCCTGACCCGGAGTTCCGAAGATGTCGGCAGCAAATCCTTTGTGATCCACATGTCCGTGGTCGAGTGCTATGGTCGTGCCAAGACGATCCACAGATACTGCTCTTGTCGAGAGCGCATGTACAAACGTGGATTTGCCCGCGTCAAACGGTCCTGTGACTAGAATCTTTGGGATATACGCACGTACGCCACCAGGCTTTAAAACCTTAAATAATATATACTTCCGGACCACATCGGTCCAGTTCGCCTTCAACACTCCAAAATACTGCCCAAAAATAACGTCACCCGCAACCCCGCCTACAGAAACAGTAGAATCGTAAATTTCCTCTTTTATAGATAGCAACGTGTCATCAGAATATGGCCATGCCGTAAAATTGTAGATCATAACATGGTCGTAGAGCATTGCATACTGGTTCCACTCTTCAATGGCATCGAGTGTTTCCGACTCCCCGCACAAGTCCATGATCGTTGAGAGCGATTCGAATACTAGAACGCCAGGTTCACGCAGATCCTCCATCGCATTATTGATACACTGTGTCAGACTTCTAACATCTCCGGGGTCGGCCACGACATATCGTTCATGCGAATCCGCTCCGATCAATCCGGAGAACGCATCGATGATGGCGAATCGATCCCCGTACGCATCAGCATCCCATCCGAACTCGCTGAACTGTTCTCTAATCCTGTGCGGCTCGGTACTCGATGCGACATAAACACCACTTATTCCGGTTGATAGAGCATGGCACAGGCTTTGCATCCCGAATACGGCACCTTCAACTCCGGGGTGCGCATAATATACAAGCGTTTTCCCTATAGGGACTCCACCATGTAAGTAATCGTCCAGTTTCGGTATTCCGGTCGCTATCATCTGTGCTAACCCCGCAGCACGATATTCGCGCCATCGACCTCATAGTCAAACCACGGCGTTGGTTTTGGAGTAAATCCAACAGCCCGTATCTGATACCCCTCCTCGCCCCCTCTGATCTCGATCATGCCATCGAACAACTGTTTCAGCGTCACGATGGTCTTCTCGTCGTGCATCCCATCTTCGATTACGTATATGCCAAGTGCATTTGCTGCCTTCATGCGACCTGTGAAGACATGCAGGAACCGAAACACGGTCTGGAGGTTGGAGTACATCAGGATCGTTGATAGCGAATTGATGCACAACCTGGTCTCCCTCAGTTGCATCTCCATCCAGAAGTGCTCAAGGAACTGGCTGATCTTGACGCCGATGCCGGTAAGATCGACCGGACTTGACGCCATCTTGATGTTATCGGTATCGGATGCGCCAAATCCAAGAGTACGCGTGACACAGTCCACGATCCCGATACGATCAACAGGGACGTCCGAATCGTAGCGTTCGAACCACTCGAGCACATTGATTCCTGGCTCGCGCGTTGAAACGATCACGACGGCATTGGCATCGAGCAACCCCTGCCGTGCGATGATATTTGTGATATCGTCCTTCCCGCTGATAGGGGGTCCGATCATCATGATATTTGTACCACTCTTTATATCCCCGATCAATTCGTCCAGTCTGGAAATCCCGAGCTTGTATGTCATATTAAACTGCACCCAATTCTTAATGTGTTCAATTCCTTGTATGTTTTCATATAAAAATACATCTGCGCACGGGAGTTGTAAAGTTACCAGAGGGTTGACCGGGATTCAATCAGAACTCTGACCCGATCCAGGAATTTCTGAGGCTAAATAGGAGATTTAACCGTGGAACTTGCAGAGCGTCCACTCTCTGCGCGATACCAACGGCAAAGCCCCCATATTCCGCGGTTAAATCTCCTGCTTTGATCCATGCCTTTCGGTGCCGTGATATTAACCCCATAGTATTGAGCAATCGAGCAACGCTACAGTTCAGGTTCCTACGAGACAAGCGAGTGCTTCAGGTCCACAAACTCGCTCTCGACCTTGACCCCATGCTTGAGGACGTCCTCTGCCTTGCTAACGATTCGTTGAACCGTGCCGACAGGGATATCACGCCCGCCAAGCCCGATCACAAATCCCATCACAGGAACACTGACTCCACTGTTGTAGAGGGATGCCTTGATCTCGGTGCATACCGCACCCTCGCCCGTGCCAAGCGAGACATTCTTGTCAAGCACACAGACAACCTTTGCGCCGGAGGTCGCCTCAGCGATCTCACTAGCAGGAAACGGCCTGAATGCACGGATCTTCAAGAGTCCGACAGAGGTGCCCTTGCTGCGCAGGTCATCGACCACATCACGAATCGTCCCGACCAATGACCCCATCGCCACGAGGATAATCTCTGCGTCGTCGGTCTGATATGTATCGATCAGGTCTCCGTAATATCTGCCAAAAGCCGATTTAAAACTCTTTGCCGCGTCCCGTATCTTCGATCTCGACCGGTCCATCGCCTGCTCGATAAGATACCTGAAATCCATGTAGTACTCAGGGTCCACGAACATGCCAAACGATTTCGGATTGGCAGGATCAAGAACGCTCACCGGCTCAAAGCGTGGGAGAAAACCGTCCACGGCTTCCTGGTCGAGAAGGTCCACGGGTTCGAATACGTGCGAGAGTATGAATCCGTCCATGCAGACCATGACCGGAAGCGAGACCTCAGGGTCCTCTGCAATCAGGTACGCCTGCACGGTCGTATCCACGAGTTCCTGCACATCCTCGACATACAACTGGATCCATCCGGAATCCCGCTCTGCCATGCTGTCCTGATGGTCGTTCCAGATGTTGATCGGCGCCGACATCGACCGGTTCACGATCGTCATCACAGCTGGAAGCCTCATGCCAGCCATATTGAAGAGCACCTCATGCATCAGCGCAAGTCCCTGTGACGTAGTTGCCGAGTATGTCCGTGCGCCTGCTGCACTCGCCCCGACAAGTGCTGAAAGCGCTGAGAACTCACTCTCGACATTGATGTATTTGGAATCGATTGCACCATCGGCAACGAACTGTGAGAGATCCTCGACAATATGGGTCTGCGGCGTGATCGGGTATGCCGATATCACATCGGGTCTGCACATCGCAGCCGCATGAGCCACTGCATACGAGCCCTCGACGACCTGCCTTCCACTCTTCAGTTTTCCACTCATTTCTCCTCCAGAATCATCTCTATGGCATCTTTCGGGCATTCGTAAGCGCATATTCCGCAGCCCTTACAGTAATCGTAATCAGCGATGAATGTATCCGAATCGGCTCTCTTGTGTACCACACCTTCGGGACAGAACGTCTCGCAGGTGCCACATCCGTTGCAGAGTTCCGCATCGAATACCGGTATAAAAACCCGCCAGCTACCGGTCTTGTTCGCAAGACTGGATCCCGGCTCCCCGATCGGTGCGTGTGGAATCATGATCCCACCACCCTGTCGTACGCGCTCTGTACAGCGTCTGCATTCTTCTCTCCGACCTTTCCCGGAAATCTGTCACGTACCGCATTCTTAATCGATTCCGCGGTGACCTCTCCGCTTGCGCCTGCAAATGCACCAAGCATCACTGTATTCATGATCGGCCTTCCTATAATATCAATCGCTATCCGTGTTGCATCGATCGTCTTGACCGCGGCTTTTGTCTCGAGAGGGAGGTCATCCGGGTTGTGCTCGGTATTGATGATGATCGTGCCGTCTGCCTTAAGTCCGCCAGCGACATCGACCGCCTCAATGAGCGTTGCGTCCTGCACGATCACATAGTCCGGCTCGTAGACCTGACTGCGCAGTCTGATTGTTTTATCGGAGAGGCGGACGAATGCCATCACAGGCGCGCCCCTCCGCTCAACGCCAAATGACGGGAATGCTTGGCTATGCATACCGTCCTCGAAAGCCGCTATCGCAAGCAGTTCGGCAGCAGTGACCGAGCCTTGCCCGCCGCGACCGTGAATTCGGATTTCCTTCATGAGTTGTTACGTGTTTGTGGTGGTGCATAAGTTTATCGTTGGCACGGTTGTTGCATTATGGGGTGACTGGGTTTTAACTTGTATGTTTTCAGGTATTCGAAACATGGAGTAGCAGACGCTGTACTTGAATATGCCCCAAACCGCGTAAACCTGCAAAAACACTTCCGACCACGCCGAACGTCGCATACTCGCAATAGTCCCCCAAAGCCCCAGCCGTGCCATCCCGTAATGAATTCGAGGGCATCCTCGTTGATAACACCTCTTTTCCGGTCATAATAACTCGACAAACTCATCTGCACTCAGCCCTGCGGTTCTGATGATACTTTTTATAATCGGCCTGTATTTGTTGCCTCCCCCCCTAAACAGCTTTATCGTCTTCACTTGTAATTATAATAACGTACCGCCTTCATACGGCTCCATGATCACCTGCACTCGCAATCTTTTCTTTGTAGCAAAACTCATCAGTTGAATCAAAGCGTCCGTAGGTATTGTCGTTTTGCCTATACGAACCGCCTGTCGATTGTCAACGCGAATCTCTGAGGGGCAGTGGATGTCTCTTTCTTTGGCACTGTCCAATTTTCTAGTGATAAGTGGATCATCTTATTCCAAAAGCTTTTTAATCTTGAAAAGTGGATATGATTATAGTGATAATTGATGATTGCCTTAAGCCATATCATACCAGAAATAACATATCCTAATCTGTCGACTTTCGGGTTTGGACGATTCCTAAACGGTGATACATTTACCAATGACGGGATATTTCGCAGCACTATTCCACCTTTGTGCCCGA